>JANNSW010000412.1:0-14529 GCA_031403055.1 Hyphomicrobiaceae bacterium
ATTGGCCGGCCACGGCAGCTTCAAACACCAACGCGAAAGGCACGAAGGCCCCCTCGAGGGGGCCTTCGTGCTTCACCCCCCGCTACCGCCAGTGGCTCCCTTTTGCTCCGGCGCACCGGCTCCCATTCACTCCGGCCTTGACACACGGGCTGCGAATCGCTGGGCGCCTTCCTTGTGGCAGCACGGGGCGCTCTAGCCCTGACCTCATCCAGGATCGCTTTCCGAATGGCATCCGGGCCTGCGTCGAACACATGCTCGGGAATTTCGATGCCGACGTTTTCCGCGATAGCGGCAAGCTTCTGCCTCGATGTCTGCCCGGCAAGGTGGTCTTCGAGGTCATACAATTTTATCAACAAGTTTATTTTTGCGCTTATCTTGCTGATATCATCGGAACCTCCGTCCTCAGTGTCGAGTTCATCCTCATTGTCGAGGCCGAGAGCTTTCACCGCTGTTTCGGCTTCCTCGATAGCCGTTCGGGCCTCATCGGCAATATCGACCGGCTGGCCGGCAACGCCCATGCGCGCGAGCGCTTTATCGAGACTGACCGGCCTCGGCGGCCTCTTTGCTGATGGAACCCGGAAGAATTTCCCGTCTTCCCTTTTCCGCATCCAACCGGCTTCGGTCGCTTCCTCCATCAGAGAAGCAAGCTCGTCATTGGTGATGCCGAGGGACGCAGCCCACTTGGATTGGACTGTTTTGCTTTCAATCAGGTCGTAGAAGGTGGCCCGCTTCGAGTGAAGCGTCTCGTCTGCGATCAGGCTAACGTAGAATTTCCACTCGTCTTCAGGGCGAGGAAAATCCCGTTTCCTTGGACCAAAACCTTGACTGATCATCTCCGACTTCCACTGTTGGAAATGGTCCTCCAATATCGGATATAGTGGCGGATTCCCTCCAGTAGTCCACCTAAAATTTCCAGAGTACCGAGTCAACCACCACATCTCTGGATGATGCTCATTTTGCCGCAAGACCCAATCTTTGAGGTCTACCAGCCCTTTCAATGCTGACTTCAAATCGCCATTCCATCTGTTTCCGAAAACCCACACTGCAACTGCTGCAATCCACAAAAATAATTGCCAACGCCGCACATCGAATATGCCCGATTCGAACAAACCAGCCATAGTACCCATGAAGTCGAGCGACCCCCACCAGAAAAATGGCACTCCTACAACGATCAAGAACAGCTTCAAGTAATTCATGGATATTTTACCGCCGCCGCTCTATTAGATCTGGATCATCTAACGATTTGTCATTGCTTGTACGTTAAGGCAGCCCATAACCAGCGGTGGCTCCGCTTGTTCGGACAGCTTTTCCGCTTCGATAAGCGGGATCGTATGCCGGGTTTAGACCGCCAAGCGGGTCGGCTGCATGCTGTGGTGCCCGAGGTAGGCTTGATCGGACGTCTGGTCGTCAAGGCTCGAATGAAGACGGCGGTGATTGTAGCGATCGAGATAGCGCCCAATCGATTGGCTCGCATCCGAGACGCCGCCGTAATCGCGCAGGTAGATGCCAGCGCCGAAGAGAATTTGCAGCGGCCGGCTGCAGCCTCCGGGCCGCGACTAAAATAAATCAGCTGCGCCATTCGGGATCGCACCGGAGTTAGAAAGTGATCCCCATCTGCGGGCAAATCATTGTCTAACCCATTGATCTGATTGGTCGGGGCAGCGGGATTCGAACTCGCGACCCCCTGCTCCCAAAGCAGGTGCTCTACCAGGCTGAGCTATACCCCGGACCGCGTCAGCGACGCCTCGTTTACTTGTCCTTTCGCCGGCGCCCCGTCAAGCGCGAGTTTTGGGCTGGCGCCGCCGCGACGGCTTGTCAGCGCTCGCCTGATCGAGCTCGGCGATCGCGGCGGCGTCGAGCCTGAGGTGTGCCGCCCCCATCAGCTCCTGCAACTGCACGACGCTGGTGGCGCTGGCGATCGGGGCGGTGATGCTCGGGCGCGCCATCAGCCAGGCGAGCGCGACCTGGGCCGGGGTCGCGCCGAGCCGTGCCGCGACCGCATCGAGCCCGGCCAGAATGCGCAAGCCGCGCGCGTTCAGGAACTTCCCCACGTCCTCCCCGCGCTGGCTCTTCTTCAGATCGGCCTTCGAGCGATATTTGCCAGTGAGGAACCCGCTCGCCAGCCCGAAATAGGGAATGACGCCCAACCCGTGCTCGCGGCAGAAAGCCTCCGGACCGGCTTCGAAAGCACCGCGTACGCACAGATTGTACTCGGGTTGCAGCGTCTCGTAGCGCGGCAGGCCCTTGCCGCGGCTGGCGGACAGCGCCGTCGTCAGGCGCTCGGCGGAGAAATTCGAGGCGCCGATCGCCCTGACCTTGCCAGCCGCGATCAACCGGCGATAGGCCTCCAGAGTTTCCTCCTGCGGCGTTCCGGGGTCGTCGCGATGGGACTGGTAGAGATCGATCCGGTCGCTCCGCAGGCGCTGCAGCGAGGCCTCGGCCGCGCGCTCGATGTAGGCTGCCCGCAACCCCTTGCGATCGGGTCCCATCTCCATGCCGACTTTGGTTGCAAGCACGACCCGGTCGCGCTTGCCAGAGCGCTGCAGCCAACGGCCGATGATCGTCTCGGATTCCCCGCCCGTGTGCCCGGGGATCCAGCGCGAGTAGACGTCGGCCGTGTCGATCGCATTGAAGCCTCCATCGACAAATGCGTCGAGCAGCGCAAAGCTCGTCGCTTCGTCGGCCGTCCAACCGAGCACATTGCCGCCGAGCATGAGCGGCGCGATGCTCAATCCGGACCCTCCGAGCTGTCTCTTTTCCAAAGGCGACCTCCTGTTGCGAGGCGCCGAGCCTACGAGCCCGGCCGGAGCGAGGCAAGGTCGTGGCGGACAGAAGGGCGGGGTGGACAGGAGGGCAGGGTGACGGCGCGCAACGGAAGGAGAACTCGGCTCGAGAATCCGTTTGACCGGATCTGCTCTTGTTTGGCTTCGGCATAAAAGTGCGGCATGCCGGCACCAGGCGGCCAACCAACTAGGGCCATGGCCGACCAGCGTGTTGCCTTCTGCGCGAAACGCCGCCAAACCTCGCCAGCACTCCATAAGCAATCGGTTCGTCCGACCGGAGCTTGGGAAAGCGACTGGGGGAGTGGGCTGCCGCCCTGGCGGCCGCTGGGGGAGAAGCTCTGGAGCATGAGCCGGCGCACGACACGACTGCTGAAGGCAGGGCTCGCCACCATGTACTACACCGGCAGCCACAGGCTGCTCGCTCCGGTCACCCGGGGCGTCGGCGCGATCTTCATGCTGCATCACGTCTCACCCGACCTCGGCGAGGAGGGCGAGCCCCACTGGCGCCAGCGCGTCAGCCCGGAGTTCCTCGAGGAGGCGATCCTGGCCGTGCAGCATGCCGGCTTCGACATCGTCTCGCTCGACGAGTTGCATTGGCGACTGACCGAGGGCGCCTTCGATCGCTCCTTTGCCGCCTTCACGTTCGACGACGGCTACCGCGACAACCTGGAGCATGCCTACCCGATCTTTCGCAAGCACGGGCTGCCGTTCACCATCTACGTCCCCGGCACCTTCCCCGACGGCAAGGCCGACTTGTGGTGGTTGGCGCTCGAGCAGGTGATCGCTTCCGTCGACCGGATCGCGATCAAGATGGAAGGCACGGTCCGTAATTTCAGCTCGGCAACGGCTGATGAGAAAGCGCGGACCTATCATCAGATCACCAGCTGGCTGCGCAGCATCGAGGAGACCGAGGCGCGCAGCGTGGTGCGGGAGCTGTGCCGGGGCATCGGCTATGACGCCGGCGAGCTCAGCCAGCTGGTGATGAGCTGGGACGAGATTCGCCGGCTCGCCCGGGATCCCCTCGTCACCATCGGCGCCCATACCAGTCAGCACTATGCGCTCGCCAAGCTCTCGGAATCCCAGGCCATCAGTGAGATCGAGACCGGCACAGAGCGGCTCGCCCGCGAGCTCGGCGGCCGGCCGCTGCATCTGAGCTTTCCCTATGGGTCCGCCGACTGCGCCGGCGCGCGCGAGTTCCGCATCGCCGCCGAGCTCGGCTTCAAGACGGCCGTCACCAGCCGCAAGGGCCTCCTCTACGCGGAGCATTCCGATCACACGACGGCGTTGCCGCGGGTCTCGCTCAACGGCGACTACCAGAGCACGAAGTATCTGAGCGTGCTGCTGTCGGGCGCGCCGTTGCTGCTGTGGAACAAGGGACGGCGCGTGCTCGCGGCCTGACCAGGCATGTCCCCGTCAGCTTCCGGCCGCCTGCGGATTGCGCGACATCCACCGAATGATCACGCCAGCCGGAACGATCCACAGCAACCCGGCCGTTGCGTAGCCGAGGAGCTGCAGCGCGACCGGGCTGCCCGGCAGCCAGACCGCCGTCACCGCCATGGCAATCAGCATGTAGACCACGACGAAGGCGACGAGCACGATGGTGCCGATGAGCTTGCGGGTGCGAATGTGCATGGCGCAACCATAGGCGACACCCACCCCGCTGGAAATGCGCGCGAGGTCGCATCCTCTGCCGTGCTGAGAGGGCGCATTGAGCGGGCGTGCGCCGGGCGCTATTGAGCTGCCCATGTCCGCTCGACCTCCCACCACCGCTTCGAATGCCGCTGTCCGCCTATGGTTGCTCGCGATCTCCGGCCTCGTATTGGCAATGGCGATCGTCGGCGCGGCGACGCGGCTCACCGATTCGGGCCTCTCGATCACCGAATGGCAGCCCCTCCTCGGCGCCATCCCACCCTTGTCCGACGCCCACTGGCAGGAGGCCTTCGCCAAGTATCGGGCGATCCCCGAATACGCCATCGTCAACCAGGGCATGAGCCTGGACGGCTTCAAGGCGATCTACTGGTGGGAATGGGCGCACCGGCTGCTCGGCCGGCTGATCGGGATCGCGATTCTGCTGCCGCTCGCTGTTCTCTGGTGGCGCGGGCAGATCCGCGGCATGCTCGCCTGGAAGTGCATCGGCTTGTTTGCGCTCGTCGGCCTGCAGGGCTTCGCCGGCTGGTTCATGGTGCAGTCGGGCCTCCTCGACCGGGTCGACGTGAGCCAGTACCGGCTGGCGCTGCATCTGGCGATCGCGGTGCTGATCTTTGCGCTCGCATTTTGGCTGGCGCTCGACCACGGCCCGGCCCCCCAGACCGCCCCGACCGGTCCACGCCCCTGGGTCGCTCGATCCGCCGCGGGCCTCATCGTGGCCATCTATCTGCAGATCGTGCTCGGCGCCTTTGTCGCGGGGCTGGACGCGGGGCTCTCGCACAACACCTGGCCGCTGATGGATGGTCAATTCGTTCCCGACGGGCTCTTGGCCATGTCGCCCTGGTATCTGAACCTGTTCGAGAACGTGGCGACCGTCCAGTTCGATCACCGCATGCTCGCCTATCTGATCGCTGCTTGGGCGCTGGGGCATGGCGTGCTGGTGCTCGCACGCAATGCTGGGATCGCCGCGCGCGGAGCGGTGCTGCTCATTGCCGCGGTCCTCATTCAGATCGGCATTGGCATCGCGACGCTGCTTGCCGCCGTCCCGATCGGGCTGGGTCTGCTGCATCAGGCGGGCGCATTCATCGTGCTCGCGATCGCACTGTGGCATCGGCACGATCTGGTGGCGGCAAGGCGGGCTGCGGCTCCAACTCAACGCCCCGTCCTCCAGCAGGCCTGACGACGGGATTGTGGTGAGCCCTCCTGCTCGAGCTGGGTCTTGACCGGCCATCATGCGTTGGCGGTCAGCCCCGCCGTTCCTCCCCTTTTCCGCGCGGACGGCGCGTGCCAAGGATGGCGCCATGACCGCTGATGGAACCAAGACCGCCAAGGGCCGGACCAAGCGCGCGGGCGCAGCGCCGCCGCCCTTCCTACTGCTCGTGCTGCTCACCTCCGCGAGCCCGTTCGCGCTCAATGCCATCAACCCGGCGATGCCCGGCATCGCGGACCAGTTCGGCGTCGCCTACTCCGTCGTCCAACTCATCCTGACGCTCGCGCTCATCGCTTTTGGCGCTGCCCAGCTCGTCGCCGGACCGCTGTCGGACAGCTTCGGCCGACGTCCGATGATCCTCGTTGGCCTCACCTTGTTCTCGCTCGGCAGCCTCGTCTCCGCGCTCGCTCCTTCGCCCCCGATCATCATCCTCGGCCGTGTGCTGCAGGCGGGCGGGGGTGCCATGAGCTTTGTGCTGTCACGTACGATCGTGCACGACACCCACGACCGCGCGACCGCGACCACCGTCATCAGCTACATGGTAATGGCCATGATGCTGGCGCCGATGGTCGCCTCCGTCACCGGCGCGTACATGGCCGAGCACGTGGGCTGGCGCTGGATCTTCGCGCTGAACTCGGCGATCGGGCTGGTGCTGCTCGGGCTGGCCGTGCACCGGCTCGCCGAGACCAATCCGCTCGCCGGCAGCGGCCGCTCCCTCGGCACGATCCTCGGCGAAGGCCGCTCGCTCTTCACGATTCCCCTGTTCTGGGGCTATGCGGGCGCCTCGTCCTTCGCGTCGGGGATGTTCTTTGCCTTCATCGGCGTTGCCCCCTACGTGGTCGAGAAGGTGATGGGCCGCCCGCAGACCGACTATGGTCTCTACTTCCTGCTGATGTCGGCTGGCTACATGAGCGGCAATCTCGTCTCTGGGCGCTGCTCGCGCCGGATCGGACCTGCCGGCATGATCGGGCTCGGTGTCATCTGCTCGGGCGCCGGCATCGTCCTCTTCTGGCTGTTGCTCGGCTGGGCACATCCGGCAGCGATCTTCTTTCCGATGATGTTCGTCACCTTCTCGAACGGCGTGACGATGCCCTCGGCGACCGTCGGCGCGATGAGTGTGAAACCGGATCTCGCCGGCTCCGCCTCGGGCGTCACCGGCGCCGTGCAGATGATCGTCGCGGCGGCGATCACCTCGGCGGTCGGCCACTACGAAGCCGACAGCCGGCTCGCCATGACGATCGCGCTCAGCGCCTGCTGGGCCTTGTCCGCCGCCAGCTGTCTCGCAATCAGGCGCTACCCAACTCAGCTTTGAAGGGAGGGAACCCATGGCCAGGAAACCGCACGCAACCGAAGCCTTTTCGCCCGAGCGTATGATGGATACGTTCTATTGGTGGGGCGTGCCGACGCTGTTCCGCTGCCCCTACGAGCCCGATCCGAAGAAGTGCGATATCGCCCTCGTCGGCGTGCCGCACTCGTCAGGCAATGGCACCACCGAGCGCGACCAGCATCTGGGACCGCGCGCCGTGCGCCACGTCTCGGCCAACAACCGGCGTATGCACAATCATTTCGGCATCGATCCCTGGTCGCTCGCGCGCATCCACGACCTCGGCGACGTGCCGTTTCCCGAGGCGATGGCGAACGAGCTGTGCGTCGAGCGGATGACCGAGTTCTACAAGAAGATCGCGGCCGCGGGCACGCGCGCGGTCTCGATCGGGGGCGATCACGGCATCACCGGGGGCATCCTGCAGGGCCTCGCCGGCAAGGGCTCCAAGCTGACCGGGGGCAGGAAGGCAGCCCTCCTGCACCTGGATGCCCACACCGACTGCTATGAGAACCTCGAGCACTGGCTGGGCGCGAAGAAGTCGGCTGCCCACTGGGCCAGCTATCTCGTGCACGAGGGGCATGTGGATGCGGAAAAGAGCGTGCAGATCGGCCTGCGCGGCAACACGCGAACGCTCGGCTGGCTCGATATCTCGCGCCGGCTCGGCTATGAGGTGATCGACATCGACCGCTATCATGAGCTCGGATCCGACACGTGTGTCGAGATCATCAAGCGGCGGATCGGGGATGCGCCCGTCTACATCACCTTCGATCTCGATTGCCTCGATCCGACCGTCGCGCCGGCCGTCTCCAACATCGAGGCGGGCATCGAAGGTTTCCGCATCAACGAGGCGGTCAAGCTGGTGCGGAGCTTGCGCGGCCTCGACATCATCGGCGGCGACGTCGTCTGCCTGATGCCGACCAAGGATTCTCCCAACAACATCACCGCGATGGTGGCTGCCGCCGTGATGTTCGAGATGATCGCGATGATCGCGGAGAGGGTGGGGTCGTCAAGGTGACGGTTGCCTGACACCCGTTCAAACCTCGATCTCGATCGCCATCGGGCAATGATCGCTCGCCTTCGGCCGGTCCCAGCCGACCCTGGGATAGCGCGCCACGTCGAGCCCCGGCACCCGATAGGGCAGGCCGCGGCGGACGATCCGTGGCGTTGCTCCACGGTTGCGCTCGGCGAGGCGGCGCGAGGCCAGCATGTGATCGAGCGCGGAGAACGCATTGCCTTCGGCCCAGTAGTGGGTCCAGCGCTCGAAGGGGTCGGGCAGGCGCCGGATCAGGCTCTCGGCAAAGCCCTTCTCGGTCAACGGCAACAGGCCGCTGTCGCCAGCCGCCTCGCGCCGCAATGCGAACTGGCCCCGCTTCTCCTCGCCCTGGGCGAGCGGGTCCGAGGACGCACGCAACGGCCGCACCAGGATCTGCTCATCGTGATCGTTGAGGTCGCCGACAATGAGCCATTGCGCCGTTGCGGGATCGGGAAAGCGCTCCTCGATGATCTGGCGCACGCCCATCGCCTCGATCAGTCGCTCGCCCCTGGTGCGCCGGCGGTCGGGCGCCATCGACTTGAAGTGGCAATTGAAGACGGTCAGCTGAGCGCCCGGCAGCTCGAGACGAATCTCCAGGCAATCGCGATTGAAGACCGTCCGCTCCAGCCGGTCGGGGTTGCGGTCGTTGTACTCGTTGAGGTCGGGTCCCACACGCTGGCGCCACTGATCGAGTTGCGTGAGGTCCTTCACCTGCATCTGGCGGTGCGAGCGCACGCTCACCGGGAACGGCTCGCGCGCCATCACGGCCACGTCGATACCGCGGCGGTCATTGCCTTCGACCAGATAGACATGGGTGTAGGCGCCGCGCGGGGTCTTGCGCAGATACTGCTCGTTGAAGCGGTCGAGCACGTCGAGGCTCTCGACCTCCTGCAGGCAGAGGATGTCGGCATCGAGCTCGTCGATCGCCTGCGCGGTGATCTGGCGGATGTCGTCGGCCTTGCCGAGGGTGAGCGCCGCTTTCAGGATGCGGTAGTCGTCCGTGCCGACGAGGCCGTACAGCAACATCTCCGGCTCCTCGTGCTCCGGGCGCTCGGGGCTCGCGTAGTCGATCCGCGACATCAGGTTCTCGACGTTGAAGGTGCCGACCGTGAGCTTCATGCCAGCCTCCGCGCCATTGCCAGCCTGCACAGTAGCGAGCGGGCGCAATGCTGGAAAGCGTTGTAAGTCGAAGCCAGCAATCGACAAACAAGCCATTGTAATAACACATTTTTTTAGGATGCTTCGGACATCGGCACCACCACGCCAACGAGTGGTGCGAGGGGCGTCGAGGGACGCTTCGGAGGAACCCGCGAGGAGGCTGTGCAGCACCACCAGCAAACCGGAGAACTGATCATGAAGAAGACCATCATCGCGGCACTCCTGGCCGCCGCATTCGCCGTGCCAGCCCTGGCCGAGGACTACACGAGCCTCGAGACCAAGCTCGACGACGCGATGGCGACCATCCAGCTCGACGAGACGACCAAGGGCAAGTTGGAGGGCTTCAAGGCCGATGCCGAGGCCAAGAACAAGGCGGGCGATGCCGCCGGCTCGATGCAGGCGCTGAAGGATGCGCTCGCACTCCTCGGCGTCAAGTAGGCGAGGCCCGTCGCAACCCGCCGGCCCTGGAAGGCGGTGGGTTGCGGCACTCGGGCAAGCTGGCGTGCCGCTTCAGCTCATCGCCACCATGATCGGGCTCAGGAGCCGAGCGGCAATGCGCGCCTCCTGAACCGATCGTCCTCGACCACGATCGAGTGCCCCTCTGGCGACAACTCTGGAGCGGTCAGAGCTCGACGAACGCGCTCGACCGCCAGTACTGGCGAGCGCAAGGTCAACCTCAAATAGATCAAACCGATGGCCTTGTGACCTTCGGAATAGATGAGACGCGGAAAATCCGAATCGTTCGACAACAACACCCGCTGATCCGCGAGGCCCATCGCCAGCACCGCGACATCGTCGATGCCTGATGCCTCCTCCAGCACGAACCGGACATCCCAACCCACACCGCGCAGCGCTTCGACCAGCTCTGGATGACAGTTCTCGTCGGCGAGCAGCCGGACCGTCATTCGGCGGCCAGGATTCGCTCGCTATCGACGATCGTCGCGGCGTAGAGCTGCGCCGCCCGGATGTCGTCCACGATGAGGTGGGGATGGGCCTCGAGAATTTCGGCGTCGCTGAGGCCGGCGGCAAGCTCACGCAATATCTGCTCGATCGTGATGCGGGTGCCGGCAATGGTCGGCTTGCCGCCCATGATGCGGGGATCGCGGACAACAGGCCCAGCGGGCGAGCCACTCATGGCTTCACCCAATCGAGCACGCCGATCCAGTCGCGCAGATAGTCGGCGGCGAAGGCGTGGGCCGCACCGATATCCTCCTCGCAAAGCTGCTGATGGCGCATCAGCAGCTCGGGTACGCTCGTGCCGCTGCCGAGCGCGCTCAGGATCTCGCAGACGGGTACATCGGTACCGCGAATGACGATCCGCCCGCCGTCGGATCCAGCAGCAATGGCAATGCGCTCGTGCTTCATGTGGTCTGGTGCGCTCGATCGACGGCAGCTTTCCTGTCCATCACTGCAAGACATCATAGCATAGTGGGAAAAGAGGTGCGAGCGCCGACCCCGCGCCGCTTCAGCTCATCGCCACCATGATCGAGCGCGCTCCCTCGTACGGCCTGCGGCCATGGGCGCAGATCAGGTTGTCGAGCATCAACAGGTCGCGCGCGCGCCAGTCGAACGCCCGCTCGGCGGCCTTGGAGACCTCGCAGATGGTCTCGAGATCACGGCGTTCGATCTCGGAACCGTCGCCGAGCGTGCAGTGGGCGGCGAGCGTCTCGCCTTCGGTCTGGCTCATGTCGGCATCCCAGAACCGCGCGGTCTGCAACGCGGCGTGCCAATGCTCGGCCTGGTTGAACCAGCAGGCCGCGCCCGTCACGGGATGGCGGATGACGCCCTGGCGCAGGATGCTGGTCCTGAGGCCATAGTCGGTCCAGCGATAGTCCATGCCGTGCTTGTTGCAATAGGCCTCGACGACGTTGGGATCGTCGGTCTCGAAGGTCTGTTGCCAGGATTTGCCCGGCCCCTTGCCGCTGTGAAGGTTCTGCAGATAGCGCACGCCGTGGGTCTCGAAGCGCTCGCGCAGTCCAGCCGGCATCGCCCGGTAGATCGCCCGGCTGTCGCCGATCGGGGTCTGCCCGCCCACCTTCGGCTCGATCCGGCAATAGAAGAAGATGCGGCTCGGCCACCAACCGGCGTAGGAGAGCTCGTTGTGCAAACCGATCGGCAGGTGCGGCGGGAAGTCGGTCGAGTTGTAGATCTTCTCGGCAATCTGAGTGCGGGGAGAATCGCCGCCCACATAGCGCTGCAACTCGCCCCCCAGCTCGGCACTTGCCCAGGCGAGGTCCTCGGCTCCCTCGATGTCGAACCCGCGGAAGAGGATCGCGCCAGCCCGGAGCAAATGACTGTCGAGCTGTTCGCGCTGCGACCCTGCCCAAGCCAGAAGCGATTCGATTGGCCGCTCGGCTGGCGAGCCCGGCCCAACGACAACCGGCATGGCGTCGAGGCCGGGAAGCGTGCTCGTCCACATGGCTATCTCCTCGTGCGGGTCAGTGACGGTAGTCGGGCTCCTCGCGGTCGAGCCGGCGCAGAGCAGCCTGGAAATGTGCCTCGGCCAGATTGTCGGGTGTTGCAAAGGCCGGCGCGAGACGGCGGCATTCGGCCTCGGTCAGCACGCGCAGCGGCTTGCCCATGCTCATGGCTGTCACCTGAACCTCGGCCGCCTTCTCCAGATAATAGAAATCGTCATAGGCGCGGGCGACCGTCGGGCCGACGACCGTCACGCCATGGTGGGCCATCAGCATGATCGCGCGATTGCCCAGACCCGACGCAATCCGCCGTCCCTCGTCGTCGGTGACCGCGGCGCCGTTGAAGTCGTCGTCGTAGGCGACCCGGTCATGAAATCGCAGCGCGTCCTGGTGGCTCATCTCGAGGCGCCCGCCCTGCGAGCACACGATCGCCGTCACGTGGCGGGGGTGGGCATGCAGCACGCAACGCGCCGAGCCGACCATGCGATGGATATGGTAGTGGATGAAGAAGGCGGACGCTTCGACTACGCCGTCGCCCTCGACCACCTTGCCGTCCTTGTCGACCAGCAGCAGGTCGGACACCCTGACCTCAGACCAGAAGAGCCCTTCCGGATTGATCAGGAAATTGTTGGCATCGACCGCGAGGCTGAAATGATTGCAGATGCCGCTCTGCCAGTTGTGCCGCGCCGCCATCCGCAAGGCGGCTGCGAGATCCTCGCGATCCTGCCGGTGGCTGAGGTCGGGCATCGTTCGGCGTCTCCCTGACGATCGATTTCATCGGATCGACTATCGGAGCCGGCTCCCGGCATGGCAAGCCCGCGCATCGCATGGCTCGGTTTCCGCACCGCCCTGCCAGCAGGTGCCGGCTACCTTCGTTGGTCAGCCGCATAGTCGAGCGGCAGCACGGTGGTCGACTTGATCTCCTCCATCACGAAGCTCGAGGAAACGTCCGAGAGCTTCACCCGCGCAATGATCCGCCGGTAGAGCCGATCGTAGGCGGCGACATCGGGCACGACCGCCTGCATCAGATAGTCGATGTCCCCGCTCATTCGGAAGACGCCCATGATCTCGGGAATATCGGTGATGGCGGCGCGGAATTGGTCGAGCCATTCCTGGCTGTGCTCGTTGGTGCGGATGGCGATGAAGACCGTGAGGCCGACATTGATCCGCTCCGGGTCGAGGAGTGTGGCGCGGCCCCGGATGGTGCCGTCGTCCTCCAGCTGCCGGATGCGCCGCCAGCAGGCGTTGCGCGACAGGCCGACACGCTCGGCAAGACGATCGAGCGAGAGGGTCGCGTCCGGCTGCAGCTCGGCGAGGATCCGTCGATCGGTGGCATCCATGTCCCACACATTCGGTAAACAGCGAGACAGAATACCACAGAATCGCAATTTATGTTGCGAGAATGGGACGAACGCCCGCCGAATCACGGCTAGCTTGGCGCCTGCGATCAGCGATCCCGCCAGCCCACCAGGGAGCCAGCCATGCGTCGGACTTTCGAGCGACTGTTCCTCGCCCATCCCCACAGCGTCGATGAGAGCTATGGGGAGCATTTCCGCTTTGCGTTCGGCTTCGGCCTCGAGCTGATGGGCGCGGCCTTGGCGGCCCTTGCGCACGCCGTGCTGCCGTTCCTGTTTCCGGCGACGGCGAGCCGGACTGTGAAGCGGCTGCATGCCCGCATCATGTCGCGAGGCGTCGCGGCACCCGCGAGCATTGCACCGGCAGCCCGCGATCCGCAGGATCTCTGTCCCCAGATTTGAGGGTGATCGCCTCAGGCGGAAGTGTTCGCGTCGCCCATGACGAGCCCGCGACAGCTTGCGAATGCGCCCTGTTCCAGCTCCAGCACGAGCAGCCGATCCGGATTGACCGGCCCCGGCAGCTCGACTTTACCCGGCGGGATTGGTGTAAAGCCGAAGCGGCCATAGTAGGGCAGGTCGCCGACCAGGATGATCGCCCTCCAGCCCTGCTCCCTCGCACGCTCGATGCCCGACTGCACCAGATGCCGGCCATAGCCCTGGCCTGCCAGTCTCGGCTCGACCGCGAGCGGCCCCAACATCAGCACGCCGCCCCTGCCGCCGATGGTGACGGGTGCAAAGCGGAGCGCGGCGGCAAGACCGGTGCCCACCGTTGCCACCAGGCAAACGCTCGAGATCGGCGGCAATCCCTCGCGGATCCGGTAGGCCGTGCGCGCAAAGCGGCCGGGACCAAAAGTCCGCTCGTGCAGGTTCACGATGGCGGGCAGATCCTGCGGCGCTACGGGCCGCACGGTGAAGGGGTGGGTCATGTGGGGAAGAGGCTCCAGCACGGCATCCGGCAAGGGGTGGGCCGTTTCCTGGGTGAGCCTCGACGCTGCCTACGGATCCCGTATCAACGTGCGACCGGCGCCAGGAAACGTGTGACAAGGCACACGCATCGGCGTCGTCGCGACTGCTGAACAAGCTGGGCGGGACCGTTGGTCATGGCAAGCGTCTATCAAGACCGATTGCGGCCGTAAAGGGCTATTTACAGCCGCACGTGAGGTCATGATTGAACGCGGTCCTCAGCTGACAAATCGGCTTGGCCCGCAGCGGCTATGCCTGCCAGCTCGGTGGCCGCCGTCCAATAGCAGCGGACACGGCGGGCCAGATCTCTCGCCGGCTCGGCGTAGAGCCGGAGGCCGAGTGGCGCCGCGAGCGTCCGCAGCCCGGTCTGCCTGAGCGCCGTCAGCTCTGTCACGGCGGCGGCTGTAACGGGACCGGCAGCCTCCGCCAGCGGACCGGCAACCGCTGCCTGCAGCACCAGCAGGTCGTGGTCCTCGCCGAGAATGCGGGCAAGGTCGCGGGCAATTCCTGCTCGGGTCGCCATCTCCTCGGGCCAGGCGGCATGCATGAGCAGCATGTGCCGCCAGTGGCGCTGCACGTGCTTGCGCCAATCGTGGAAGGCCTCGCCATCGCCCGTCTCGCGCGCAAGCATCATGGCCC
>JANNSW010000413.1:0-3323 GCA_031403055.1 Hyphomicrobiaceae bacterium
CGATGAGCAGCCACGAAAGCAATGGTGTCCGGGGGCGGGCCATCACAGACGATCCATTTTCAGGTGCCGCTGGAACACCAGATAGACGGCCGTCACCAGCAGCATCAGCACGAGGCTCATGACGGATGCCATCGCCCAGTCGGCGCTGCGCACGATCTGCAGCATGATTGCCTGCGGGATCAGCACCTCGGTGTTGCCGCCGAGAATTTGCGGTGTGACGTAGTCGCCGATGGTGATGACGAAGGTGAGAAAGGCGCCGACGGCAACGCCCGGCAGGCTGAGTGGTAGGATGATGCGACGCAGGACGGTCAACCGGCTGGCGCCGAGGTCCTGGGCGGCCTTGATGTAGCTGCCGCTGATTTGGATCAGATTGGCGTAGATCGTCAGCGTCAGCAGCATCACGAAGAAATGCACGAAGCCCAGTACCGTCGCGTAGCGCGTGTAGGCGATCTTGAGTGGTTCCGCGATCAAGCCGATGCGCAGCAGCAGGCCGCTCAGGAAGCCGTTCTCGCTGACGATGAGCAGCCAGCTGTAGGAGCGTACGACATAGGACGTCCAGAACGGCAGGATGGCCAGCAGCAGGATGATCCTCTGCCATCTTCGGGAGACGTTGAAAGCCAGCACATAGGCAAATGGATAGGCCAGGATCACGGCCAGCACCGTCGTCAGCAGCGTCACCTCGAGGGAGTTGGCGAGGGCGGCCAGCAGAAAGTCCCGCGTGAAGAATTTGACGTAGTTCTGCATGGTCCAGGCGGCGGCGAGACTGCCAGCCTTGCGATCCCAGAAACTCACGCCAATCATGACGATGAGTGGCAGAATGAAAAAGACCGCGGTGAACAGTACGGCCGGCCAAGCCATCCACCGCACCATGTCGAATGGCTGAGGCTGCGTGGCACGGTTGGCCGTCATTGAGCACACTCTGATGCCGCATCCTGCCGCACGGCCCGACCACTCGCCCCAGTGGCGGCGCGCCTGCCGCCGGGCGCGCCCGCTATCCAATGCGTGGTTCTGACCACACCTGGAGCAGTTCAGCTCTGCTGGAACTCGGTCCAGATCTCGAGCATCTGCGCATCGATGTCGCTGGTTGGAAACTCCGAGAACACCGAGCTCTTCAGATAAGCCGGCTGATCGTCCCAGCGCAGCACTGTTTTCTGCGCGGCGTCGAGCTCGGCCATGCGGTTGGTCGGCATTGCCCAGTAGCAGTCCGACGTCGCCAGCATCGCCTGCCCCTTGGGGCTCAGCACCCACTTGATGAACTCGACAGCGAGGTCCTGCCGCTTGCTCTGCTTGAGCACCGTGAGGCCCTGCGTCCAGATCAGCCCACCCGTGTCGAAAATCACCCAGTCGAGATGTGGGTTCGCCGGAATGAGGTTCGATACCGTGAACTCGGCTCCTCCGAACACCACGTCGGCGTTGCCTGTCACCAGGGCATTCTGAACTCCGGCGATGTCGCCGATCAACTTGACGTTGGGCTTGGCCTTGAGCAGCAGCTCCCGGATGGTCTTCAGCTTCTCGGCATTCAGATCGGCCGGCTTCCAGCCCTTGCTGAGAGCGATCATCTGGATCAAGGGGAAGTAGTAATCGTAGACCGCGATGCGGCCCTTGTATTTTTCGTTCCAGAGAATGTCGCCTCGTTTGGCATCGGCGAGATCAACCTTGTTCTTGTCGAAGCAGGCACCGTAATAGCCAAATTTTTCGGGAACGGCATAGAGCTTGCCGTTGACGCGGGCGAACGGTGAGCTGGTCATCTCCGAAAACATATCTGTCCACGGTGCGACGGTCTCCGGCAGCTCCGCGAATATGCCCTTCTCGGCGATGCGCGGCACATCGGTGGCATCGACCATGAACACATCCCAATCGCCGGGCTGCGATTGATCGATGATCGAGAGGCCCGTGCCCGTTCCCTCATAGGACTTGATATTGACTTTGACGCCATGTGCCTGCTCGAAGGGTTGGATGAGCTTGGCGTCCGAGTGATCGCACCAGGCGAGCACGTTCAATTCACCGTCCGCGCGGCTTGCCCTGGGCAGCACGCCAACTCCGGCGGCAACCGCGAGACCGCCAAGCACCGCTCGCCGGGATAGGGAAATGTCTGAGCTGCCGTACCGTTCTTGCATGTGTTCCTCCCTGAGCTTCATCGCACTTCAGCTGGCCATCGCTGCAACTCTATGTTGCCTGCGCAATGGCAGTTGTCCCTCCGGCATCAAGTCATGTGGGATCCGCCTGCGCCAACGGGACGAGCTGCAACGCCCGCTCGGGCGCTGTGCAAGAAACTTCGTCGGTCTTTCGCTGAAATCGATGTTCGCGCCGCAGCCGATCGACGTCCCGCTCGGTCTGCTTCAACTCGGCCGATTGCCGAACGCGTCGGTACTGCGCCAACGGAGCACCTCGATAAGAGCACATCGACAGGGCGAGCTTCCGCTGCCATTGCGGAGAAAAACTACGCTCGTTTGACCGACATGTCAATCAGTTGTAGGGGCACAGTTGTAGGGGCGACACAGCAGGCTCGCGCAGTGGCTGCCATCTGGCTGCCCCGCGCGGCTCGGCATGACGTGTGAACGGCAATGTGTTTTTGGCCCGGCGTGGCAGGCCCAACCGAGCTGCCGGGATCTCGTGGCGCGATGCGATATGCTCGAAGTGTTTTGCTCTGTCTGGACTGGACGTTGCGACTGGCGCTAAAGCACCCTGCTCCAACATCAAGTCCAAACAGAGCCAGTTCCTAACCCCATCTCCCATGAAAAAAGACATTCTGGCGAAGGTCGTCCGCCTCGCCGACAAATCCAAAGCCCGTCCCGACAAGGTCGTGATCGGCAAACCTGGCGTATCGGCGTCCATGCCGCTCCGGACCGGCCGCCTTGCCTGTGGAGCGCTTGCAGGCCGGATACCGGGAGGTCAGCGACGGTCGGGATTGGGCGTGGATGACCCGAGCCGAGCTGAACACTCGAGATCCGTCGGCGGTCACGCCGTGATCGATGTGCCGGCCCGCCCTTCGAGAATGGCGAGCGCATCGGCGAGCCGGCCGATACCGGCTTTGCCGCCCTTGCTCGCAACGAACTGACAAGCGGCAGCGACCTTCGGGCCCATCGATCCAGCCGGAAATGACATGGCTTCGAGTGCGGCCCTGGTCACTTGCCTCAGTGCCTGCTGATCGGCCTTGCCCCAGTTCCGGAACACGGCCTCGACGTCGGTCAGCAGCAAGAGCGCATCGGCGCCGAGCTCACTCGCCAACAGCGCGCTCGCCAGATCCTTGTCGATGACGGCCTCGATCCCGACCAGGCCGCCGAGCGGGGTGCGGGCGACCGGGATGCCGCCGCCGCCGGCGC
>JANNSW010000414.1:0-17831 GCA_031403055.1 Hyphomicrobiaceae bacterium
CCGAGCGCGACGCCGAAGGCAAGCCATTCACCCGCGCCGACCTGCAAGCTGCCATCATGTTCGGAGCCGTTGAGCGTGTTCGTCCCAAAATGATGACCGTCGTTGCGATTATGGCGGGTCTCATCCCGATCCTGTGGAGCACCGGCACTGGTTCTGAAGTCATGCAACGCATCGCCGTACCGATGATCGGCGGTATGCTCTCATCGACGTTGCTGACGCTCGTGGTCATTCCGGCGATCTATGCGGTCGTCAAAGGGCATGGCCTGCGCCAGCCGGCGCCGCAGTCTGAAGCACGCGCCGTCGCGTGATGGCTCACGGCAAAGGGTGGTTCCCGAGCGCGATCGCTCTGATCGAGCGCCGCCAATCTCTCGGTGATCGGAGCTCCCGGTGCCGCCGATCACAGTGTCGTGACCGATCGCACCGAGCGACATTGATGCGGATCAAGCTCGCCCGCTTCCAGAATCGCCATGCTGTCAGTGACGTCGTGGCGCTCGGATAGACGAGCGGCCATGGGGAATGTGGCCCTTACTCGGAGATGAACATCATGATTGCATTGCACCGTGTTGCGCTGCTCGGCGGGCTGTTGATGGCCCCGGCATGGGCTCCTATGTCCTTTGCCCAGGCCACGCAGCCGATGCCCATGGGTCAGGGCATGATGGGGATGATGGGCGGCGATTGCCCGATGATGGGCATGATGGGCCAAGGCATGATGGACCAAGGCATGGCCGGTCAGGGCAACATGGCCGCCATGATGAAAGGACGGCTGGCCTTCAAGCAGGCCGAGCTCGGTATCACCGAGGCCCAGTCGGCGGCCTGGAACGGCTACGTCGAAGCAGTCGAGGGGCGAATGGCCAAAATGCAGGGCATGCGTGAAGCCATGATGTCCACGATGCAGACCGGTACGCCCGTGCAGCGCATGGACGCGCACATGGGCGCGATGCAGGCGATGCTCGAGTGCATGCAGGCCCTGAAGCCCGCGACCGAGGCTCTCTACGCGGTGCTGACCGACGAGCAGAAGGCGAAAGCCGATCAGCTCCTCGGGTCGGGCTGCTGAACCTCGTGGGTGAATGCTATGACAAACACGACATTGGTGTTGTGGGCCGCCGTCGCAGTTGCGGCGGCGGCGGGCTCGGCCTCGGCCCAGACCGGGCCGTGGAGCATGCATGATGGCTGGATGGGTTGGTGGTGGCCGCTCGGCGGCCTGCTTTGGCTCGCCGTCATCGGGTTCGCCATCTATGGGCTCGTGACATTCCTGCGGAGACGCTTCTGAGGCGAGAGGAACGAGAATCCTGGCGACTCGGCCACACCTCGGGCGTTGAACGAGCGTTTGGCCGAGAGCAAGATCGATCGGGAAGAGTAGCTGCATCGCAGAGGCGACATTCTGGGAAAGAGCGAAGCATGACTTTCTATATTTCGAGAATTCTCGAAGGCGGTTTCGACGCGGTGGTCCAAAAGGTGACGGAGGCCCTCAAGTCCGAGGGTTTCGGCGTGCTGACCGACATCGATGTCCGCGAGACGCTGAAGAAGAAGCTCGGCGTCGACTGGCGCGCCTACCGGATTCTCGGGGCCTGCAACCCGCCACTGGCCCTTCAGGCCCTCGAGGCCGAGGACAAGATCGGCACGATGCTGCCGTGCAATGTCATCGTGCAGGATGTCGGCGGCGGCAAGATCGAGGTTGCCGCGATCGATCCGAGCGAGGCGATGGCGCGCGTCGGCAATCCGAAGCTCGCTGCGTTGGCGACGCAGGTGCGCGGCAAGCTCGAAGCGGCTCTCGCGCGGCTGTAGAAATCGCCGTGCAGGTCGCCATCGGCTACAGCTTCACGCGATCGAGCCGCAGCGCGTCGCCGCCGAGACCGGCGTCATCATGCTGATCTATCTCGATTCCGCGCTCGAGGACCGGCACAAGCTCGCCGCTGACGAGAAGCGCGACCTCACCCGCGCTGACCTCCATGCGGCCATCATGTACGGCGCGGTCGAGCGCGTGCGGCCCAAGATGATGACGGTCGTCGCCATCATGGCGGGCCTGCTGCCGATCCTCTGGTCGACCGGCGCCGGCTCCGAGCTGATGCAGCGCATTGCCGTCCCCATGATCGGCGGCATGGTCTCATCGACCCTGCTGACGCTCGTGGTGATCCCGGCGATCTATGCGGTCGTCAAGGGGTATCGACTCCACAACTCGGTACTTCGAGCGGAAGCAACAGCGAAGGATTGATAACGCGCAGAAGCTACGCCTTCTGTGAAGGGCTCCAGATGCCTGCCGATCACGAGCGCATCCAACGGCGCCCGCGTCAGCCTGTGGAAGGTCGAGCTCCAGACGCTCGCCGACGAAACCGACCTGACGCTGCACGTCCACCACTATCCGTCGGGCACGTCGAAATGGAACAAAATCGAGCATCGCCTGTTCTGCCACATCACGCAGAGCTGGCGCGTCCCGCCGCTCATCGACCGCATCTCGATTGTCGAGCTGATCGGCGCGACGACGACGCCGTCGATACCGATGGCCCGCTATACCAGTCCCAAGCCGGACCCGTAATCCGCAATTGGTCAGAACTTCCTGCGGATCTCGGCACGAATGCCGAAATTGTCCTCGGCGCTTTCGTTGATCTGATAGGTGGCATCGGCGCGGAACAGCCAGGCCCGGTCGATCGGGACCTGATAGCGAATGCCGAAACCATACTGCGCGTCCTGGGCGCCGATGCCGTCATCCTCGAAGGGCTGCACCATCGCCACCTCGATGACGATCTGCTGATCAAGATTGAAGAGGTACTGCAAGCCGACCGCGCCGCCAAAGGCATTGGAGCCGGTGTCGTCGAGCTTGGGGAAGCCGGTGAGCGCGTCGGTCTCGAAGTTGATCCCGACGTTCTTCAGTATGCCCGCGCCATTGCCATCGACCAGGGGCTGAGGATTGCCGAAGCCGACGAAGAAGTTCGCGTAAGGAAGCAGCGTGCTCGGCAAACCCGTGATCAGGCTGTTCTCGGAGATGATGGCAAAGCCATCGCTTTCCCCTTCCGGGTCGTCTCCGAAATTCGCGAACAAGCGGGTCGAGTTCGACACGGTGTTGTAGTAGCGCCGGGTGTAAGCGGCGGTCAGGAAGTGTGTCAGCAGACCGTCATTTGCTTCGCGGCCCTGTATCAGGCCGTAGCCTGTCTCGATGTACCCGTCGAAGGCGTCGATGAAGGCGGTTACGCCGTAGAGGTTGGCGTTGTTGTTGTCGTCGTCATCCGCTCCGATGATGCCCTGGTTGTCGACATTGTCGAACCCGGCGAAAAAGGTAATGTCGAAGTTGGCAAGATTCAGCGCCGCCGAGTTCTTCGCGGGGAGGCTCACAGCGCCGCCGAGGATCGCATCGTTCGCCCAGATCCCGTTCTGCAGGAACAGTGGGAAGAGGCCGACCGTGAATGGCAAGTCGAAACTGGCTTCCGTACTGGAAAAACCAGAATAGATCGCGCCTAGATCACCCTCGAAGAACAGTGTTTGCGGGTTGCGGTCGAATTCAAAATTGAACTCCTCATCGCCACCGTCGCCGTCGAACTCGAAACGGGTGAATTTTGCATTGTCCTGCAGCGGCGTGAAGAAGCCGTGTATCCGTTCGGTCCCAGTGATCTTGAGGTCGACGTCGATGTTGAGCCGTGTCGCGATCTGGGCGATTTCCTTGTCGTTGTTCTTGTTGTAGGCAATCGCCGTCCGCCAGTCGCCGTAGACAGCCAGGCCCGGCAGCAGGGGATTGAGCTCACCAAAGAGGGTATTGCTCTCCTCGTATATGCCGGAGGTGTATTGCTGGCGACCCAGCTCGAGCGGCGGGCGCGGCGGCTCGACGGCACTCTTTCCGCCGTAGATGTCGATCTGCTCCTCGGTATCGTACTTCTCGTCGTATTGCGGATCGGGCTGAAAGGCATTCTTGCTCGCCTTGTCCTTCTTGCGAGCTTTCTTGCCGCTTTCCGCAGGCTCGTTCGACTTGCCATCCTCGTAGGCCTCGCTGTTGGCCTTTTCCTCGGCACCGTCATCGGCTCCGTCGGCTTCCTCTTGGTAGGTCGCTTCGTCTTGCGGGTTGGGCCGAGCTTGGATCACCTTGCCCTTTTCTCGGGCCGCAGTGCTGCTTTCACCCGCGGCGGGTGCTGCGGTGATGCCGGACATCACCAGCGAGCTACTGGCAATCAGCGCGATGGTGGCAGTCTTCGTCAAGGCACCGTACCGGAGGTTGCCCTTTACATTCCAAATCACGTGATATCCCCCCACGTGGTGCCTCTGACCTGCAGGGCAAGGCTGGGACTCCGTGTCTTTCGACCCCCGTCGGATCCCCAGCCCAAAACCCCGGCTACTCGGTGTCAGCCCTTCACTTCGACCTCCACCGCGAAATCGTGGAAGCTCATGATCCGCTCGTTCATGCTTTGCTCCATCGCTCTGGTGGATCCGACGAAGCGCATGAAGTAGATCGGCTCGGCACGGCTCCGCAGGCGGAAGGCGAGGCGGTACTTGCCGGGCTTCGTAATCAGGTGCCCCGGCACCTGGTACCTGGCCAGCTTCTCGGCCAGCGGTGGCAGCGAATGGTTCTCCATGCGTACCAGCGGCGGGTGGTTGAGAACGCTGGTCGGAATCCCCGGCGGACGCAGATGCGGGAGCGGATCGATGTCGAAGTTCACCGGCAGATACATCTCGCGGTCCGTACCCTTGACGTTGGTGGTCAGGAACTTGGTTTGGAAGTTCACCAGCTGCTGGTCGGCCTCGATGCTGCCGGCTGCCACATCGAGGCTGTGCAGATCGGCTATATCGCCGTTGCTGTCGAGGTAGCCCGACTCCCAGATGTTCTTGCCGTCGGGATCGATGAGAGCGACGTTCACCCAGAGCTGCGGCTGTGCTCCGAGCGAACCGGACGGCAGGTTGTGCCCCGTATTGGTGTTCTTGATCCTGTAGGAGAACGCCAGATCCCTACCCACCCTCGGGGCGCCCTCGAGGTGGGGACCGTCGATCTCGCTGCTGTTCTCCATGACCTGCGCTCTAAGCTTGTCACGCTCGTCGAGCTTCGCGACGTTCTCCTCGATGATTTGCCGGGCCTCTTCACGGTCGAGCGGATCAGCCCATCTCTTGGGAAAGTCGACCTCGATCTTGCCTTCGGCGACCTTGTCCTCGAACTCCGCCGTGCCCCAACCGCCGCGCCAGTCGAACTGCAGCCATTCCTTGATGCTGAAGGCCTGGGCCTTGGTGTTGTGGGGGAAGATGCCGGGGTGAGCGATCGAATAGCCCGGGCCGATGAAGCGGTGATTGGCATGCTTGCGCCCCGGGTTGATCTCCTTGCCCCCGACTATTGCCGAAGGCGCGGTCGCATAGCCCTTGGGCTTTCCGGGGACTTTGCCCATGTGGCAGTTCTGGCAAGTGACGCCGGCCTCGCGTGCCGGGCTGTCGCGATACTGTTCCCAGACAATCTCGAGCTTGATTCCGAGATTGACGGCGACCTGGTGGCAGCTGACGCAGAATTCCGACTTTGTGATCTGGTCGTTCGTGATCATGCCTTTGTGGATGTCGTTGCCGCGACCACCGGCGCCAGTCTTGACAGAGTACGTTTCCTTGTCGGCGAGAATATCATTGATCACGCTTCCTTCGCCGCTGCCGTAGACCGGCTGGTTGATGGTCCCCGGCTCGACCAAGCGCTCGCCGTTGACCTTGCCGTACTGCTCCTTCACACGGTGGCAGGTGATGCAGCTCACGCCCTCGCGTGAGATCTGGCTGCGCTGCCAGAGCGGCGTATCGCGCGCCTCGCCGAGCTGGGTGCCGACCTGCTGGTGGCAGCGCACGCAGAAGGTGCCGACCGTGCCTTGGGTCAGCTCCTGGAACTTCTGCTCGAACTTGTGGAACATCGGCGAGATCGAAGCATAGGCATGCTGAGACGAGGACCACTCCTCGTAGATCTGCTTGTGGCACTCGCCGCATTGCGCCGCGGTGGGATAGAGCGAGAGGGTCTCCTCGTCAACCGCGGGGATCGGAGTTTCCGTGCCTTCCAAGGCACTTGCAGCTGTGGCAAGTGTAGACATCACCCCGTTGCCGCCCGCTTCCGCGTCGGCGGACACATCGGGCCCGGCTTTCGCTGTTCCGGTCTTTCCGGTCACTCCTTCAGCCGTTTCAGTCTCGGCTCTCCACTCCTCGTCGTGCTCGCTGAGAGCCTCGAGCCTGGCGTTCGCATTGCTTTGCTCAGCATGGGCGAGTCTGACAGCATTCTGACTATGAAATGCCGCGTACATCAGCAATCCGCTCGCAATAGCGCAGGAAAGCAGCGAACGTCCGGATAGTCGCTTCATCGAATCGCCCCTTCCCTCAGTTTTCATGCCGATCTGCTGAACGCAACCCCCCAACTGAAATGCCTTCACAGGAATCAACTGCCGCTCAATTGCCGAAAACGATGTATGAACAATCGTTAATTCGCGAAAACGGCCGCAATGTGACCATAAAATATCAAAAAACTCGACACAAACATTGACGATCGCTTTCAATCATTCGATTATATCAATTTTATCATTATCTACATGAAGTAAATATCAATGAATTGAAATAATTTGTAATAATTGATTGGTTCATAAGACCAATTGGAACCAATTCTACGTGTTTTGCTCATTTTATCCGATATCATACAATCATGAGCTGGATATCGAACTGCTCATTTTGGATTTTTTGCTTTTTCTGTCTAGCCTCTGACTGAGGAGGCCACGAAATGGTCATGGTTTGGCGAGACAGGTGGATGATGAAACCGAGATTCGCGCAATTTGGCCATGCTCGGCACCGACCACAGGGGGCAATACGTGACGAACGAGGGAAAGTGCCGGCGCAGTTGCCACCGAACGAGGAGGGTCGCGACTTCAGCTCCAGAACGATCGGTGAGCTGACATTCCAGAAAGCGTAGCGGAGATGAATCGCCCGCACCGACCGTAGATGAGCATTCAGAAGGCCTTCAGGATCAGCCAATGACAAGAAATCACCAGATCACCATCAATGGAACTCGCCTGATGGCGCGCCACGGCGAATTGCTGCTCGACGCTGCGCTGAGCAACGGCATCGACCTGCCCCATGACTGCCGCGCCGGCCAATGCGGCACCTGCTGCGTGCGGCTGGTATCGGGCAAGGTGCAGGGCGGCGAAGGCTCGCAGCCGGGCATCGTGCATGCCTGTCAGTGCCGGATCGTCAGCGATGCCGTGATCGAGGGAGACCAGCCCTCGGGTGCGCGCACCGTCGAAGGCGTGCTGAGCTCATTGCTCCCCCTGTCGCCCGAGGTGATGGAAGTGGGCATCAGGACCGACCGAGCACTGCCCTACCATGCGGGGCAATATGCGCAGGTGCAATTCAGAGGCTATCCGAGCCGTCCCTTCAGCATGACCCATCCCTTGCGCACGCATCCGAGCAGCCGCACCGCCTGTGTCTGGTTCCATGTCAGGCGCATGAAGGATGGCAGCGTCACCTCATCGCTCGGGAGACGCATCGAGCCGGGCCATCGGGTCTCACTGACGGGGCCCTGCGGCTCGGCGTACTTCCGGCGCAATTCCCACAGCCGTCTCATTCTCGTTGCCACCAGCACCGGCTTTGCGCCGATCTGGTCGATAGCCGTCGCTGCGCTACGCGAGAACCCGCAGCGCAGGGTGATGATCATAGCTGGCGGCCGCTCGATCGGGTCGCTCTACATGGGTCCGGCGCTCGCTCGACTGTCGCGTTTTCCCAATGCCCAAGTCGTGCCGGTGTGCAGCACGCCGCAAACCGTGTCCAACGCGGTGATGCTGGGCCGGCCGACCGAGTACTTGCCGCCCCTGCTGCCGACCGACGTTGTTTACGCTTGCGGCGCTCCGGGAATGGTCGAGTCGGTCAAGTCGATCGCAGCCGACATCGGTGCGCTCTGCTACGCGGACCCTTTCCTGCCAACCATGGAAGGACCGGGCAAGCGTTCTGGCCCGCGCCAGGGGAGACTGGCTGCGCCTGCCGGCCGACAGATGCGCCACCTCGCTCTCAATCGCCCACAGGAGCAGCCGATGCAGGCGCAATGGATGGCGGAAGCAGGATAGAAGCCTTTGTGGTCGTCAAAGCGCATGAGGGTCGAGCGGGCTGGTGCCGGAGCCGGAGCATCTCTCCGGGCTTCTGTGCTTTCATTCTGCTCCTGGCCAATCATCTTTAGCTGCGCCGCGTACGGCGCCCTTGCGTCCGATCCGGGCAAGACTGTCGGTCCCAATGCCTGTGCCGAATGTCACAAGCAGGAGGTCGAGGCCTGGAAAGGCATGCATCATTTCAAGACATTCCGTGAAATGCCACGCAAAACCAGGGCGAAACAAATCGCGGACAGAATGGGTGTCAGACGCATCAAGTCGGAGAGCTTGTGCCTGAGCTGCCATTTCACGGTTCAGCGGAAAGACAACAAGAAGGAGCCAATCGCTGGCATCTCCTGTGAATCCTGCCACGGCGCCGGGCAAGATTGGATCAAGGTCCACAGCGGGTACAGCGGCAAGAAGGCCGAGACCGAAACCAAGGCCGAGGCGGCGGCGCGCTGGAAGCTCGCCGAATCCAAGGGGATGATCAGGCCGCGCTCGCTCTACCGGTTGGCGAAGAACTGCATTGGCTGCCATGTCGTGCCGCAAGAGGATCTCGTGAACAGAGGCGGCCATCACGCCGGCAGTGCATTCGAGCTGGTGTCCTGGTCGCAGGGCGAGGTGCGCCACAACACCTGGCACTCCAAGGGCAAGGACAACGTCCCGGCCAACGCGGCGCGCAAGCGGATGCTCTATCTCGTCGGCCTCGGCGTCGAGCTCGAGACGGCATTGCGCGCGGTCGGAAAGGCGACGGTGAGAAAGGTCTATGCGTTCGAGATGGCCAAGCGTGCCGACCGGGCGCGCAAGCAGCTCGCCGCAGCGGCGAAAGCGGTCCCCAACGTGCCGGAAATCGCAAGCATGGTCGAATTCGGCCGTTCGGCCGGACTGAAGCTGAACAACGAACGCCATCTGAGGGCTGCTGCCGACGGCGTCTCCACGCTGCTCGTGAGCATCACCGAGAAGTACGACGGTAGCACGTTGGGCGGGCTCGACAGCCTCGTTCCAGGACCGGACAAGTTCAAGGGCACGCCAAGACAAGCCAGCGCGGTCAATTGACTTTGCCCGATCTGACTGGGGATTGGGGGGGGGCACCACCACATTTGGTTGGTCGGAGGATTACCATGGGATCGGTGGCGCAGCGTGCGTCTGACGCCAGCGGCGGACGCGGCCCGGGCTCGGCCGGGTGGCTGATCTGGCAGACCGTTCAGGTTCCTCTGATCTTGGCCGTTTCCTGCGGCCTGTTCTGGATCGTCTGGATCTATGGCAGCGCCCTGCGCGATCCGCGCTATCTCGATGGCTGGGTGCTGGCCGGCGGTATGGGCTTGCAGCTCTGTTTCCACGTCGCCAAGACGACGGCCAGGCTGTCACTGAAAACCGCCATGCGTTGGAGGAGGATCCATGTTCTCCTCGGATACCTCCTGATCGCCGCGTTCGTCTCGCATTCGAATCTCACTCTGCCGGACACCGGCTTCGAATGGGCGCTGTGGGCGGGCTTCGTCCTGGTGACACTGAGCGGCGTTATGGGCACCTATCTCGCATGGTCCCTCGAGGCCAAATGCCGGATCGACGAGGGTCTCTCCTTTGATCGCATCCCGAGCCTGCGGGCCAAACTGGCGCTCGACGTCCGAGCCGCAGTCGCCAAGACAGATCCGGCCGCCGCTCGGATCGCCTTACCGGGGCTACCCGACGACTCCTGGATAGCGGATCTCTACACCACTCACCTGCGAGACTTCCTCGAGCGCCCGCGCAATCTCACCGCCCATCTCATCGGCTCTCAGCGCCCGCTCGAACGGCTGACCGAGGAGATCGACAACCTGTCGCTCTATGTCGACCAGCAGGGTCAGAGCAAGCTTGCCGCCATCAAGAGCATGGTGATCGAGAAGGATCGGCTCGATTTCGCGCGCGTCTACCTCGGGCTCACCAGGGGCTGGCTGTTCGTGCATGTTCCCGCCGTCTATGCCCTGATCGTGCTCTCGGTGATGCACGTCCTCGTCGTCTATTCGTTTTCATCGGGCGCCTGGTGATGAGGCGCCCTGTACAGCTCGGACCGGTTCGGCCGCCGGAGGCCAACAAGCGGTCGCACCCCGGCTCCCGGCGCAACCGCCTCGCGGTGCTGCTGGCAATCGTGACCGCCGTCGGTCTTGGCTCGGCCTTCTTTCTCTCCAAGGGCACGCTGCTGCTGATGCCGGGACCGCTGACCAGCGCTCATGGCGCGATCGAGAAGTGCAGCGCCTGCCACACCAAGAGTGGCAGCGGCAAGTTGAGCTGGGTACACGGCCTCGTCGCCGGCGATTCCCTCGCCGACAGCAAGGCCTGTCTCACCTGCCACAAGATGCCGGACACGGCGTTCAACGCCCACGGCGCTTCGGCCGGAGCGCTGCAGGAGAGTACCGAGCGGCTCTCGAAACGCGCCGCCGCTTCGCATCAACCCCTATCAGCCCGAGCGCAAGACATTGCCTTCCCAACCCATGCCGTGGTCGCACGCGATCTCTATTGCGCGACGTGTCACCAGGAGCATCAGGGCGCGGATTTCGAGCTGAACAGAATTTCCAACGAGCAGTGCCGCTCCTGCCACGTGGTGAAGTTCGACAGCTTCGATGGCCATCACCCGCAATTCGACAACTATCCGTTCGATCGGCGCACACGGATCATTTACGACCATGCCGGCCATTTCGGCAAACACTACCCGGAGCTGGCGAAGAGGGAGCCGTCAAGGCGCATTCCCGATACCTGCTCGAGCTGTCACAACAGCAACAAGGACAGGCGCGTCATGGCCGTGGCGCCATTCGATCAGGCCTGCGCCTCCTGCCATCTCGACCAGATCATCGGCAAGGAGCGGGCCAGCGGCCCGAAAGGCATTGCCTTCCTGACGCTGCCTGGCCTCGACCGCGAAACGCTGAAGACTAAGAACGCCCCGATCGGCGAGTGGCCCGACGCGTCCGAAGCCGCGCTCACGCCGTTCATGCAGGTGATGCTCAGCCGGGATGAGCCGGGCCGTATTCTGATCAAAACCGTAGCTGCCTTGAATCTCCAGGATCTGTCCGATGCGAGCGATGACCAGATCAAGGCGGTGACGGATCTGGTCTGGGCAATCAAGGGGCTGTTCCATGCGCTGATCAAGGGCAAAGCGTCGGAGGTGCTGGGCGATCTCGATATCGGCGGCGGAGCGAAGCTGAGTGCGCCTCTGATTGCGGATCTGACCGCGAGCATCCCGCGCGACGTGGTCGTCAGTGCGCAGCAGCAGTGGCTGCCCAATCTCGCCACGGAAATGGCCAAACGCGGCGGTGATCAGGAACCAGAGGGCTGGAGCGCGGCGACGACGGAACCAGGTTCGGACGGATCGGCGTCGCCCGAGGGGTCGTCTGGTTCGGATGACCCGGAACAAGGCGCCACCAGCGCGGCGCCCACAGAAGAGAGTTTGGCCGGACCGGAATCTTCCGTGGCGCCGTCGGAGGCGGATGCGACACAGGCCGCCCCAACCGACAGCCCACAAGACGAAGGCGGCCAAGCTCCCCGCAAAGCCAAGCTCGACCCGCTGCCTTGCACGGTGAGCGTTCTTGGTCAGTGTCTGCTGTTCTCGGAACCGTCGGACAAGGCAAAATCAGCTGAGCCTCGAGGGGCGACCGGGGAATCCGATGCCGCAATCGCCAGGTTCGTTGGCGACGGGGAGACACCGTCCCCCAAGGAGTTGCCTCCCGCCATGCGTGCAGGAGTTGCGGACGTCGCGAGTGAAGCCCGGCATGCAGGAGTGGCCGGCAAGCGCATTGCAGCGAGCGCGACGCCTGAACCGGCCAAGGAAGCAGCCAACGTCGACGCACAGCCTCGGGCTCGTGCCGCGGATCAAACCGACGACCTGCTCTTCCCCACGGAAAAAGAGCTTCGCGAGATCAAAGCTCGCAAGAAAGACGCAGGCCAAGCAGCCGAGCCGGAAGCAGCGGCCGCAAACCCCGACGCCGCGAACGCCGAGGCGGATGGCGCCGCATCTGGGGATGCTGCAACCGAGGCGGACGCGGCGGCTGGGCCGCAAACGACGGCTGCGTCCGTGCTCGACATCGAAACCGACGTGGATCCGGAGAGCTGGGCCGACTACGGCGGCTGGTACCGGCAGGATTACACGATTTTCTACCGTCCCGTCGGCCACAAGGACAAGTTCATCTACTCCTGGCTCTCTCTGGCCGGTCTCCCGGCGCCGAAAGGCGATGCGAGCCCGGCGGCCGCCGTCTTCGACCATCTCACGAGCAAGGACGCCCAAGGGGCATGCACCAAATGCCACAGCGTTGACGAGATCCAGGGCAAGGGGCGGCTGGTCAATTTTTCTCCCCTCGAGGCCGAGGCGAAACAGGGACGATTCACGAGCTTCGTCCATGAGCCGCACTTCGCCATTCTGGACGATCGCGGCTGCCTGACCTGCCACGAGCTTGTGAAAGGCAATCCTGAAGAAGCGTCTGGAGTGTCCGATACAGCGGCGGCGAACAAAGACGCCGAGTGGGCACGCAACCCCTACTTGAAAAGCTACGAGCAGGGTAACCCGCACAGCTTCTCGCTCGGTTTCGGTCTCGTAGAAAAGGGTGTTTGCCAGAACTGTCATACCTCCGGCATGGCTCGTCAAGACTGCCTGCTGTGCCACAAGTATCATGTGAATGGTGTGATATCGCCAGTCGTTGAGACGAAAATCCCCGATCAGTAGCCGAGTTTCCAATCAATAGAATTCGGAGGAATAGAACATGACACAGATTTATGCATCGGTCGCCATCGGCACAGCCGCCGCCTTGCTGGTAGTATTTCTCCTGTTGATGCGCGCCGGGTTCCCAGGGCGCCGGACGATGCTGGAGCTCACCCGGCAGTGGATTGCGGCAGACACCCGCACGTCCTGTCTTGTCTTGTCTCTGCTCACCGCGATCGCCGCTTGTGCCTTCGCTCTCATCCCCGCGAATGAGCCGAGCGCCCCCCCCAACGCATCGGCTCTGACGTCTACGCAAGGCACGGCCAACGCGTTGCACGAGAGCTCGGATGCCGATCAAGCATTGGCGGAGCTGCGTGCGTACGTAAACAAGACAGAGGCCAACCAGCAGTCGACAGCCGCAATCTCGCCTGCTCCCGACTACCCGGAGCTGCCTGACGTCGATACGATGATCGAAAAGCTTGTTGCACGCCTTCAAAGGCAACCGGACGACGTAAAGGGCTGGAAAATGCTCGGATGGTCGTACCTGAACATGGACAGGCCGGGGGAGGCCACCAGAGCCTACGAGACGGCTCTCGAGCTCGAACCTGGCGATATGGAGATAAAGAAGGCACTGGCGGCCGCAAAATCTGGCCAGACTGGGTCGGATCCAATGCCCTCGGCCGGTTGGTCCGATCCTGCAACATCGCCAACGGTGGAAGAGCTGAAAGCAGCCGAGGGTCGCTCAGGGGATCAGGCTAGCAGCGTGATCGCCGGCATGGTCGACCAGCTCGACACGCGCCTCGAAAACTCTCCGAACGACGAGAGCGGCTGGCTGCGATTGATACGTTCGCGCATGGTGCTTGGCGAAAAGGATGCTGCAAAAACCGCACTGATGAAAGCCCTCGAAACGTTTGCCAGCGATGCCGCTGCAAAGGCCCGGCTGACTGCCGCTGCGCGCGAGCTCGGCATTGAGAGCAACTAGAGAATGGATATCCCCCTGGGGCGGCGCGAGGACTGCTCGGTGTCGACGAGGGCCTCGATGAGGTATGCCGCAAGTGACCGCCCGGCCCACGCCCTCCTGCCGCCGCGCGGCGCAGCCGGAGCGTCCATGCGAAGCACGGCTGCGCAATGACGCCACAAGATCTATCCCAATCTGCTGCGGGGGCTCGAGGTCATGCGGCCAAACCAGGTGTGGGCCATGGCCATCACGTACGTGCCCACGGCGAAGGGCTTCGTCGATCTGGCGGTCGTGCTCGACCGGTTCAGCCACCGTGTTCTGTCGTCGTGCCGGTGGCGCGCTTGCGGCACGACGCGGCTGTCGATCACGTCATATCGCAGACATGCTTCCAGCATGATGGAGGCGGCGTTCTGCACCGAGACGCTCGAGGAAGCCATCGCCAGCCACGGGAGACCAGAGGTCTTCAACACGGACCAGGGCGCACGGTTCACATGCGCAGCCTTCATCAACGTGCTGGAAAAGAATGGTGTTCAGATCAGCATCGACGGCAAGGGGGCTTCGATGCGGAGCATCGCTGCGCCATGACGCGGGGCAACATGCTCGTCGCGCTACACTGGCGGACGATCAAAAAACGAGGAGGTGTAGCTCCGCGCCTACGACAGCGTGAGCGAGGCACGAGCATCACTTGGGCGGTATCTCGATCTCACCAATCGAGGCCGCCCGCACTCGAGCCTCGACGACCGGACACCCGATCAAGCCTACTTCGGAACGAGAAGCCTGCTGCCGATCAGCTCGGCAGCCCAACCCCGGCAGACGATCCACTTGACCAAGCGGGAACTCTGTCCGAACAAGTGGGGCCACCTAACCCCTTGAAACGTCTGGTGGGCGCAGCAGGGCTCGAACCTGCGACCCGCTGATTAGGAGAACGAAGCAGTGAAGTAAACAGAAGCAACTTCAATATGTTAGGCTGGCGCCCGTTGCACAGAGTGCCCTACGCTTCAGGACGGTTCAGCACGGTGTTCCGCAAATCTCACGCGGTCGCGGTCGCCTCGTGCTCGCTCATTCGACGATCTCGTGCTCGACCACCGCATAGGCCCAATCCGCAGGGGAATGCATGAACGATTTTGCCCCGCTCCTGCAATGTGATTTGCGAGGTAATCGTCGTCCCACCTGCCAACATCGAGGGTAATCAATCGCGCCTGCCAAGTGACCGGCGCTCGATCCCAGAAGCCGACGTCGGGGGCTGCCGACCTGGCGCCGGCTGACGATGTCCGTAGCCGGGGAGATCGCGTTCCGCGGCGGTCGACGCCGACGACCAGGGAGAACGATGGACGTCCTGGTAGAGCTCGAGCGGTTGACGTCTCGTCGGGTTGCGGAGCCCTTAGCGCGCCGATCCGTGGCGGCCAAACACGGCTGGCCCACGCACGAAGTCCTCGAGTGAATCTGAAATCCGCGCACGATCCGGACACCGGAATGCTCCCCTGAGAGCTGACCCCGAAGGATTTCGCTTGCCTTTGTCCAGCGCCGTTCGGTCTGATGTCATGAGCTGGTGCGGCTGGCGGGAGGGGGACATGTCAGGACGGTTGAACGGCTCCAAGCTGGCCGTGATCTTCGAACGGGAAACCGATGTGTTTCTCTCGCGAACCGTCCGATCGCGCACTCTGCTTGGCGCGGCACGCACCGTGATGCCGGACGGGGTGCCGATGGCCTGGATGGCTGGGCTGTATCGGCATCAGCCGATTTTCGTTTCCGAGGGGTTCGGAAGCCGCTTCAGGGATGTCGACGGCAACGAGTATCTTGACTCTAATCTGGCTGATCTGAGCAATACTATCGGTCACGGGACGAACGCCGTCAGCCGCAGGCTTGCGGCGCAGGCCGCGCGAGGACTGCAGTTCCTGTTGCCCACCGAGGATGCAATTGCAGTATCCAGCGAACTGCAGCGCCGCGCCGGCCTGCCGATGTGGCAGTACACATTGAGCGCATCCGGGGCCAACACCGAGGTGATCAGGATCGCTCGCGCGTTCACGGGGCGGCAGAAAATCGTGCTCTTCGAGGGCAAGTATCATGGCCATGTCGACGCCACGATGGCGAAGGGGGGAGAGCCCGGGTCCAATGCCGGGGCTACGCCGGAGGCGATGGGCATATCCGCGAAGGCGACGGCCGACACCGTCAATGTGCCCTTCAACGACACCGCGGCGCTTTCGAGCGCGTTGCAGAACGGGGATGTCGCACTTGTGCTGATCGAGCCGGCCTCACGAACTGCACCCTCGTTCTGCCCGAGCCCGGCTTTCTGGACGAGGCCTATCGCCTTGCAAAGGAAGCGGGCGCGCTTTTCGCGCTCGACGAAACCCACACCTGGCAGCTCGCTTTCGGCGGCTTCGTCCATGCCCACGCGCTCTCGACGGACTTCGTGACACTCGGAAAGGGGCTTGGTTGTGGGATGCCGCTCGGCGCCTACGGCATGATGGCCGAGCTTGGCGCCTTTCTGGAACAGCATCGCGATGTCGATATTGCCGAGATCCGCAGCCTCGCCATCGGCGGCACAACCTATGGCAGCGCTATCACCATGGCTGCAGCGCGGGCGGCGCTGGACGACATCCTGACCGAAGACGGCTACGCCCGAACGGCATCACTCGGCGGACGGTTGGCCGATGGCATCACCGAGATCTTGTCTCGGCACAGCGTTCCTTGGCGTGCATTCCGGTACGGACCGCGCTCGGGCTTCTGCCTCACCCCGAACCTGCCGCGCAACCTTGCAGAGGCCCTCCCCTCGCTCGACCAGCCGTTCAGCGACACGCGCCGGGTGTTCATGGCCAATCGCGGGGTCTGGGAAGCCATCGCGACGGCCGGCCCTCAGGCCTCGTTCGCGCATTCTGAAGCCGATGTCGATCGCTACTGTTCTGACTCATTCATATGGCACCCCAAATGAATGGCCAGCCCACTAGCCAGCTCTTTGTTTGTGTTCCCTCTTTCCATTCATTGATCCAGCTTCGCCGGAATCGAATGAATGGGACGGAACACTACCTTGAGGTGGCAGAGGCATTCATCGCTGAGATCGTCTCGGTCTGAGGAGCGATCGGACCATCGGTGCCGCCTGCATCGGACGCCAGATCCGGGAAAACGTCCTCCGGCATGTCGACCCGCGGGAAGGGCGATAGCATCAACACCAGTCCGGCCCAGGCGGCAACCGGACCAGGACGACGGAGCTCGCCGCTATTCCCCCGGTCGCAGCTCTGCCCGCAGGACCTCGATCAGGCGATCGGCGTCCTCCTCGTTGAACTTGGGCAGATCCTCGCAGACCTGATACCAGGGCAGCTGAGTATCAGCATAGATATGCCGGGACATTCTGGCCTCGGCCGGGCGGTCGAGGCTTCCAACCGTGATGTTGGTCAGCCAGTCATCCTCGGGACTGAGCGCTTGCCAGACGATCCGGGACCCGCACTCCGGGCAGAATCCGCGCTTGCCATGGCTTGAAGACGAGAAGTATTTTGGCTCCTCGTTCAGATAAGTAAGGGTCCCTGCCTTGATGAGAACGGTGATCTCGGCCGGCTGGCCCGTGCTGCGCCGGCAGACCGTGCAGTGACAGATGTAGCCATTGTGGAGAAAGACTTCGGCCTGATAGCGAATACGCCCACAAAGACAGCCTCCAGTCACTCGTGTGGCTTCGTGCTTCACCTTGGACCTCCATTCTTGCTATCGAATTCGTAGAGCTTGGTTGCTGGGCGTCAACCGCAGGTCGCCAAGCGCCCCGACCGGTCACCACTGCAGGAGGGGCCTGACCGCCTGCATGGTTATCCAGAGACCCAAAATGCACACGCGTCGCGAGATGCCGCTCTCGCCCGCCAACGGTATCAGATCGATTCCGCCGTTGACAGCATGTCGCAGGCGCTGAAAGGTATGTAACGAACGCCGCTCTCGCCCCACGGAAGAAACCTGAACAGTATATGCCACACAAAACGCGCCCAGAGTCGGAGCCGGACTGGCACAACCCAGCCAATGACCGCAAGACGCCGTACACCGGCACGCAAGTCGACGTGCTGAGGACACTCCGAACAATAACCGCACCGTCTTGTCGTCAAGTCGAGCACGGGATCTGTAGGGTGCAATAGGCCTTCTTCAGGCCGTATTGCACCACCCCGGATCGCAACGCCAGCCG
>JANNSW010000415.1:0-10312 GCA_031403055.1 Hyphomicrobiaceae bacterium
ATCGTAGCCCTTGGGGATCGTCGCACGCTTGGGTTTCTCGTCGTCCGACCCCTCGCCCATCTGGAGGTAGGCGCCGAACCGGCCAGCGCGCACGGTCACATCGAGCCCGGTCTCGGGGTCGGTGCCGAGCAGGCGTCCCTCTGGCGGCGGCGCGTTCTCGTCCTTGCCTTGCGTATCGGAGAATTGCCGCGTGAACCTGCACTCGGGATAGTTCGAGCAGCCGATGAAGGCGCCGTACTTGCCGGTCTTCAAGGACAGGCGCCCGGCGCCGCAGGTCGGGCACAGTCTCGGATCGCCGCCGTCGCCCTTGTCGGGGAAGATGTGTGGCCCGAGCTGCTCGTTCAGCGCTTCCAGCACGTCGGTGACGCGCAATTCCTTGGTCTCGTCGACGGCGGCCATGAACTGCGTCCAGAACTCGCGCAGCACGTCCTTCCAGGCGAGCTTGCCGTCGGAGATGAGGTCGAGCTTCAGCTCTAGGTCGGCAGTGAAATCATATTCCACATAACGCTGGAAGAACCCCTTAAGGAACCCGGTGACGAGGCGGCCCTTGTCGTGGGGGATCAGCCGTTTCTTCTCCGTGCGCACATATTCGCGATCCTGCAGCACGGCAAGGGTGGACGCGTAGGTCGAGGGCCGGCCGATGCCGAGCTCCTCCATCTTCTTGACCAGCGTCGCCTCGCTGTAGCGCGGTGGGGGCTGGGTAAAGTGCTGCTCGGCGTCGATGGTCTTGTCCTTGACTCGATCGCCCTCGGCGAGCGGAGGCAGACGCCGGCTGTCGTCGTCTCCCGCCTCAGCCTGGTCCTCCTTGCCCTTGTCGATCGTGCGCACGCGGTCGTCGCGCCCTTCCTCGTAGACCTTGAGAAAGCCCTCGAACAGCACCACGGACCCGGTCGCGCGCAGGCTGTAGAGCTTGCCATCGCGGCCCTTGACCTCGATGTCGGCAGCGGTCTGCTCGAGCTCGGCGGATGCCATCTGGCTCGCGACCGCTCGCTTCCAGATCAATTCGTAGAGGCCGGCCTGGTCCTTGGGCAGGTGCTTGGCCATGTCCCGCGGCAAGCGCGCCGCGTCGGTCGGGCGGATCGCCTCGTGGGCTTCCTGGGCATTCTTGGCCTTGGTCTTGTACTCGCGCACGAACGGGGCGACGTAGCGTTGCGAGTACTCCCGCGCGATCAGCCCGCGAATGGCATTGACCGCTTCCGGCACGATCGTGACGCCGTCGGTTCGCATGTAGGTGATGAGCCCGACGGTCTCCCCGCCGATATCGACGCCCTCGTAGAGCCGCTGGGCGACCTGCATGGTCTGTTTCGCCGAGAAGCCGAGCTTGCGGGAGGCGTCCATCTGCAGCGTCGAGGTGGCGAAGGGCGCATACGGATGGCGCTTCACGGCCTTCTTGTCGAGGCGGGTGACTTTGAACTCACCCTTCTCGATCGCGGCCTTGATCGCTTTGGCGGTCCCCTCTTCCTTCAGATCGAGCTTCTTCAGGCTGGTGCCGGCGATCGCCTGCAGGCGCGCCGGGAACTCCTCGCCTTTGGCGGTCTGCAGCAGCGCTTCGATGGTCCAGTACTCGTCGGTCTTGAAGCGCTCGATCTCGTCCTCTCGGTCGCAGATGAGCCGCAAGGCGACCGACTGCACGCGGCCCGCCGACCGGGAGCCGGGGAGCTTGCGCCAGAGCACGGGCGACAACGTGAAGCCGACCAGATAGTCGAGCGCCCGGCGGGCGAGATAGGCCGACACCAGCGGCTGGTCGATCTGGCGCGGCTGCTTCAGCGCTTCCGTGATCGCCTGTTTGGTGATCGCGTTGAAGGCCACGCGCTCGACCGGTACGCCCTTCAGCACCTTCTTCTGGTTGAGGATCTCCAGGATGTGCCAGGAAATCGCCTCGCCCTCGCGATCGGGGTCGGTGGCGAGAATGAGCTTGTCGGCGCCCTTCACGGCCTTGGCGATCTCGCTCATGATCTTCTGAGCTTTGCCGTCGATGTCCCAGGACATCTCGAAGTCCTGATCGGGCAGCACCGAGCCGTCCTTGGCGGGCAGATCGCGGACATGCCCAAAGGAAGCGAAGACCTGATAGCCGGAGCCCAGGTACTTGTTGATGGTCTTGGCCTTGGCGGCCGATTCGACGATAACAATTTGCATGCGGGTTGGCGGGGTGCTCGGGTCTGGTTGAGGGGATATCGAGGTGATCGTGCCGGGATCCCAGGATCCCCGGCCACCTAGTGTTCCGACGCAGACGCTTCGAACTCCAAGCGTCTGTCCGGCCCCCTAAGTAACTTCTTGTTTTGCGGTTCGATCTTCCCACTCGATACCAGCTTCGTGGGTATCGGGAGATTGGATCGAGCCGCTGGCGGACGGCGGCCGAACATGGTTTATCGGACCGCCGCTGTCAAACAGGGGATCTGGCGGGCGATCTGGATTGCCCTAAATCAACGAGGAAGTGACCGATGAGAGGCCAGAGCACGCCGACACTCCCTCAACCGACCCGCGATCCCGCTCGCCTGAGGCGCGACCTCCTCGCCCACGGCTATTGCCTGATCGAGCGGGCAGTCGAGGGGGAAACGCTGAAACGGCTGCAGCACCGGATGCTCGAGCAGGCCGAAGCCGAACGTGTGCTGCACGCCATGAAGAACCCCGCCAATCCGCAAGGGCGCAACCAGTGGATCGGCATGCTGCTGAACAAGGGCGCGCCATTCCGCGAGCTCGTTTCCCATCCGCTCGCAACCCCGCTGGTGGCAGCGCTTCTGGGCGAGGATTATCTCATCAGTTGCGTCGACGCCCAGATCCAGCATCCGGGCGCACAGGCGATGCCGCTCCATTCCGATCAATGGTGGATGCCGCCGCCCGCGCTGCCGGCAGCACACCGGGCCGCCGGCGACCTGCGGCGCAATCGCGGCACCTCACGCGACCCTTCGCCCTCGACCGAGCCGATCAGCGCCGCCATGGTTGCCGATGTGATGTGGATGGTGACCGATTTCACACTCGAGAACGGGGCGACGCAGCTGGTACCCGGCAGCCATCTGTCGGGCCGGGATCCCGACCCGAGCGTGCCGCACCCGGTCGCAACCGTGGCTGCCATCGGGCCTGCCGGCACCGCCTTCGCCTTCGACGGCCGGATCTGGCATGGGGCGGGAGCCAATACGTCGGGCAAGCCACGCTTCGGCATCACGACCAATTTCTGCGCTCCCCAGTGCCGCCAGCTCGAGAACTACTCGCGAGGCCTGCGGCCCGAGGTGCTCGCGAGCCTGGCGCCCGAAACGCGCGAGCGGCTCGGCTTCAAGGCCTGGTCGAGCTATGGCCACACCGGCGATCCCGACGCCGTCTTCTCGGCACCGGGCGAGGCGGCGATGGGCGAGTTGAAACCTTGAGTCAAGGCTCGTCGGCAGGCTGAGGGGCCTCGCGCGCCGCTTCCGCGGCAGTCTGTAGCTCCTCGCGCACGACCTGCGCCTCGCGTTCCCGCAGGAGGTCGACGACATTCTCGCCCGCCTCCCGCAGCTCGATCCGGCGGACTCGCTGGACGAGACGCATGATCGACGATTGGGAGATGGCATCGGGTGAAAGTCGCATGCGGCGTCGTCTCCTCGGATGTGGGTTGGCGAGGGAGCCCGCCACGACGACTCCGGGTCTACGCTGCGCCGCGTTCCGCGATGGGTCGAGGTCTGGCTGTCGCGGGCCATCGAACTGCGCTCTCATTACGCTATCATGGAGATAGTGATGGGACAAATCATCGTTCGCAATCTGGACTACAAAGTCATTGCCGACCTGAAAGCGCGGGCTGCTGCATCCAATGCGTCACTGGAGCAGACGGCGCGAGAAATCCCGACTGCTTCAGCAATCCCGGATAGCGAGGAGTGCTGGCGCCGCATCGACGCAGTGCGGGCGCGTACCGGCGAAGTCGAGGGAGACTCCTCGACGCTCATCCGCGAGGACCGGGACACCCGATGACGCCATAGATCTACCCACCGGCATAGCCCACCAACAGCGCCACGAACGCTTCGGCTGCCGGCGCGACCACGCCAGAATTGTCGATGCGGTCATCGGCAAGGCCGGGATCGAGATCGGGACGGGCGGCGGGAGCGCGCGTTGCGAGGTTCTGCTCGCGGCCGCGCTTGACGAGGCGGTCCACCAGCACCTCTGGCCGGGCCTCGATCAGCACCACCCGGACCCGCCGATAACGTGCTCTGAGGCTGTGGATCACGCTTCGAGACACGTTGCAGATCGCAATACGGCCGGCCGATAGATCGCCGTCGATCGTTGCAGGCAGCGCGTAGGAGAGCCCATGTGCGCGCCAATGGACGACAAAGCTTCCAGCGGCGAGGTCGATTGCGAATTGCGCCTCGTCGAGGGTGTCATGATCCTCCCAACGTGAGGCGGCCCGCGTCACGATCCGGCGGGGAAAGACGAAGCGATTGTCGCTCGCCAGTCGGACCTTGGCCTCGCCGATCAGCGTGTCCTTGCCGGCGCCAGACGGCCCAACCACCAGAACGAGCGTTCCGCCGGCTGGCACACTGGGGCTCTCGGGATCGGCCATCGCTTGCTCCCCCTGCTCAGAAGACCCGCTCGCCGGCGCGCCAGACCGCCCGCACGACGGGTCGCCCAGCGAGCCGGCCGAGGTGCACGAGATCCGCGCGCTTGCCGACCGCGATCTCGCCCCGGTCGTGGAGCCCAGCAGCCTCCGCCGGGTTGCGCGTGACCAGCGCGACCGCGCTCGGAAGCTCGAAGCCGGCGTCCATCGCAACGATCCGGCCGACCGCCACCAGCAGACTCGCTGGAATATAGTCGGACGAGACGATGTCGAGCGCGCCGCGGCGGACGAGATCGATCGCAGCCACATTGCCCGAATGCGATCCGCCACGAACGAGATTGGGCGCTCCCATCAGCACGCGGATGCCAGCCGCGTGCGAGGCTTCCGCTGCCTCGAGGGTGGTTGGGAACTCCGCGATTGCCACGCCATCGGCGACGGCCTCGGCGACATGCGCCCTGCTCGCGTCGTCATGGCTCGCAAGCACCGCCCCGTGCCGGCGCGCGAGTGCCACGATCGCCTTGCGCTGGGGAGCACTGTTCTCCTCGCCGCGGGCGATCCGCTCGGCGATCAGGGCTTCGATCCCGGCCTCGTCCAGCTCGCCGCGCCGGCGGTAATAGCCCTTGATCCGGTCCAGATCGCGCACCTGGCGCTGGCCTGGCGTGTGGTCCATCAGCGAGATGAGGCGAGCTTCGTGCTTGCGCAACAGCCCGTGCGCAACGTCGGCAGCCTCGGGTGCCGTCAGCTCGCAGCGCAGGTGCAAGAGATGCTCAGCCCGCAGCATGCCTGCTGCTCCTGCCGCCTCGATCGCACCGGCGAGCATCGCGGTCTCATCGGCCACCAGGTCGACCGGCTCGTAGCTGCCGCAGCGCAGCGAATCGAAGACGGTGGTAATGCCCGCCGCCACGATCTGGGCGTCATAGGCCAGCACGGCGGCACCGGCATCCCACAGCACGCCCGAGCGTGGCATGAAATGGGCTTCCAGATGGTCGGTGTGCAACTCGACGAGGCCGGGGATCAGCAAGTCGCCACCCAGATCCTTGGCGCCCACAGCCCGCGACGTGCCCGCCTCGAGCGCGACGATCCGTCCGCCTTCGACGGCCACATGCCCACGCTCGATCACTCGTTCCGCCAGAACGATGCGCGCATTGGTGATGACAAGTTCCGTGGCCGTCAATCCCGGCTCCCTTGCGCAATCGCGACGTCCGACATGCACTCTCTATGGCATCACCGACCTGCCCGGATCAATCGGATCGGCCGCGGCTGCCGTCGCAGTGTTCTGACGCTTTCACTTGGCACCCCAAATGAATGGCCAGCCCACTAGCCAACTCTTTACTTGTGTTCCCTCTTTCCATTCATTGATCCAGCTTCGCCGGACTCGAATGAATGGGAGGGAACACGAGTGGGTGGCGAACCTGCATCAGCTCGCTCCGAATCGGCTGCGTGCCATACCGTGCCGTGTCCTGGCTACAGCGGCTTCATGTCATGCTCGTCACGATCGAATCAAATCAACAGGCCGGTGCAATTGCGCCCGAGGCCGTCGTCAAAGGAAGCCAGTGATGGCGGGATGGATTGGTAGGTTGGCGCGGATCGCAGCCGCTGGGCTGCTGGGTGCGGCTTGGCTGATCGCGCATCAGGGGCGGGCGACCGCGGGAGAGCTGGAGCCGGTGCGGAGCGGCGCCCTGGCCTATCTGCAAAGCCTGGCGGGCACGCCCGGCTATCTCGCGCCTGGAGAAATCGATCCACGCTTCACCATTGCGCTCTATGTCAATGCCGCGACCTCGGGGCCGAACCAGCAGCGCATGTGGGTGTTGCATCGCGATCGGATCGGGGGAGCATGGCGGCTGGCGATGTGGGACGAGGCCCATTGGAAGAAGAAGCTGCCGGCAGGCGGCGAGCCGGCGTACAGCTGGCTGGTCTCGACCGGCCGGAAGTATCCCGGCGACAGGCTCTCGGGGCCGACACCGACGGGCGTGTTCGGGCTCGACGAGCGGCGTGGCCGGATCGTGCCGGGCTATGCCGGGCCGGGTATGATCAATGCGATGTGGATCGACCTGCACTATGACGGCGGCCGGCGCTCGGGCGTTGCTTTCCATGGCACCACGCCGGGAGCCTACCGGCGGCTCGGGACAGTCGATTCCCATGGTTGCATCCGCATGCACCAGCGCAACGCGAGCGCGCTTCTGAAGTGGGTGACCGGGCGCGATAAGGCGCTGAGCGAGGATCAGCGGTTCGGCGAGGTGCCGCGGTTCTGGCAGCGCGAGTCCGGCAATGCACGCTACGGCTATACGCGCAGCGGCCACGGCTTCCCGGTCGAGGTCGAGAGCATGCGCCGGCGGCTTGCCGCCAACGACATCGGCTCGAGCGGCCCGATAGCCGTATCAGGCGCGGTCGATGCGCCCGAAGCGGATTTGCCCGCCGTGCTGACCAAGGACGGCTACCGGGTGATCGCCGTCATTTTCGACAACTGACCGGCCTCGCCGCCTTGTGGCCGTGGACGGCGAGAGCAGTGTTGCGCCCCGGGCGCGCCCGGGTCACTGTCGGTGGGCATCGCACGCAAATCCGCACACTGAGCCCCGCCACCCATGACCCTCGTCGACACCTTCTTCAACATCGAGGTAATGACCCGCACCCTGCCCATGCTGATGCTGGGAGTGCGTACGACACTGGTGCTCGGGGTCACCTGCATTGTGTTTGGAACGCTGCTCGGGATCGCGGCTGCGGTCGCGCGGCTCTATGGCTGGCTTCCGGTCCGTATCATCGCGACTGCTTTCACCGACATTTTTCGCTCGCTGCCTGCCCTCATCTCGGTTGTGCTGGTCTATTTCGCGCTGCCCTTCGTCGGCATCGTGCTCTCGAGCTTCACGGCGGCGGCGATCGCGCTTTCGATCGTGTTCGCGGCATTCGCAGCGGAGATTTTCCGGGCCGGCATCGAGGCCGTGCCAAAGGGGCAGTGGGAGGCCGCGTCCGCGCTCGGGCTGCCGTTTGCGGTCGCACTCCTCGAGGTCGTCATGCCGCAAGCGTTCCGGATCGTGCTGCCGCCTTACACGTCGAGCTGCATCGAAGCCGTGAAGGCGACCTCGCTGGCGGCGTTCGTTGCCATGCCCGACCTGCTGAAGCAGGCGTTCGACGCCCAGGCTCTGACCGCCAACCCCTCCCCGCTGATCGCCGCGGCACTGATCTACCTTGCGATCCTGTGGCCGATGGTGCGCTTGCTCGGCTATCTGGAATCGCGCGGCACGCAGGCACGTGGCCGATGACCGCTCACTCCGACAAGGCGACCGCCATCGTCGACAGTCCTGGCGAGGTGCTGAAAGGCGTCGCCTTCGCGGGCCTCGCCTACATGATGTTCACGGGCCAGGATGCGATCATGAAATGGGTCGGCAGGGACACCCCGATCCTGGAGGCGCTGTTCGTGCGCAGCTTCACGATCGTGGCGCTGTTGCTGGTGCTGCGCGGGCCGGGCCTCGCCAGGCAGGCCTTTGCCTCGCCCCGGCTCGGCTGGCACTTTGCGCGCGGCCTGCTCATCCTCTCGGCCTGGCTCTGCTACTACACGGCCGCGCAAAGGCTCCAGCTCGCCGAGATGACGACGATCTACTACGCGGCACCGCTCTTCGTGACGATCCTCTCGGTTCTCATTCTGAAGGAGCGACCGGGTCCCTGGCGATGGGCTGCTGTGACCGCCGGTTTTGTCGGTGTGGTGCTCGCGACAGACCCCGCCGGGCGGCCCGATCTCGTGCCGGCGCTGCTCGTGCTGGCGGCGGCCGCGCTCTGGGGTATGTCAGGCATCCTGGTGCGACACGCGCTCAATCAGGAGCCGACCGTCGTCCAGATGCTGATCTCGAACTCGATGTTCTCGGCCATGGCGCTGACGGCGTCTGTGACCTGGATCACGCTCGATTGGGCGACTTTGGGCTTGCTGGTCCTGCTCGGCGTGATCGGGGGCATGAGCCAGTTCTGCATGTTCGAAGGCTACCGTCGTGCGCCGGCTTCCGCCGTTGCGCCGATGGAGTACACGTCCTTCGTCTGGTCGGTGGCGCTCGGCTGGCTCGTCTTCGGCGATTTGCCCGCGCACAATGTCTGGCTGGGGGCCGGCGTCATTGCCTTCTCCAGCCTGCTTGCCCTGTGGAGCACGCGGGCGAGGACGGCCTGACGGAGCCTATTTGCAACCCTTCGCGCTCTCGACCGACTTGATGGCGGCGACGTTGGCGCGCTCGGTGCCGTTCATGGGCACGCCATCCTCGTCATCGATCGAGCAGTCTGAGTTGTCGAAGGCCTTTTTCCCGAGCGCGGTCTTGAAGCAATAGCCGTTCTCGTCGAAAATGCGGTTGCGGACGTGCCAGAGATTTTGGCAGGAGAGTTGCTTCAGGGCCGACTTCTTGAACGTATCGCTGTCGGTGCAGCCGATACCCTCGAAGCAATCGGCACGGGCCTGAAAAACGCCTGCGAGCACGACGAACACGACCATCAGCGTCGCCAGCAGGATGGTCTCCGGGAAGCGCCTGAACAGCATGGGAAGCTCCTTGGGGATGGCAGGTTGGCCCTGCTCATGCGCGTCACAATGCCGCCCTGAAGCTGAACGGAACCTGAACCGACCCCGCGAATGGGATAAGTTGTGGAGGAAAACGACCCGCCCCAAGCCAGGGAACTCGCCACCAACCAACCGCGGCCAACCCCATGAAAACGCCGTTCCCGCGCCTCTTCTCGCCACTCCAGATCGGCACCGTCACACTCGCCAACCGGATTGTCTCGACCGGTCACGACACCGGGCTCGCCAGCAAGGGGCTCGTCGGCGATGACCTCGTTGCCTACCAGGAAGCAAGGGCCAGGGGCGGAGCTGGCCTCATCATCGTGCAGGTAGCGACCGTCCACGATACGGCGAAGTTCTCCAACCATGTGCTGACCGCCCACACGGACGATTGCATTCCAGGCTACCGGCGCTTGGCGGCTGCCGTGCACGCCCACGATACCAGGGTCTTTGGCCAGCTCTTCCATCCCGGCCGTGAGATCATGGAGGGGCAGGACGGCTCGATCCCGGCGGCCTACGCGCCCTCGGCTGTGCCCAACGAGCGCTTTCATGTGATGCCGGTGCCGATGTCGGTGCGCATGATCGAGGAGGTGGTCGATGGCTATGCCGCCTCGGCCCACAGGCTCCAGGCGGCGGGCCTCGACGGCGCCGAAATTGTTGCGAGCCATGGCTATCTGCCAGCCCAGTTCCTGCACCCCCGCGTCAACCTCAGGACCGACGACTATGGCGGGTCGCCCGCCAAGCGCTTGCGCTTCCTGCGCGAGGTGATCGCGGCGATCCGGGCCGCGACCGGGCCGCGGTTCGTGCTCGGGTTGAGGATCTCGGGTGAAGAGCGGGACAGCGATCCGCTCGACACCGCACAGGTGCTCGACGCCTGCCGGAGCCTCGACCAGGCGGGCGGCCCCGACTACTTCAGCGTCGTCGCCGGCACCTCGGCCTCGCTGCAGGGCGCGATCCACATTGTGCCGCCGATGGCCTATGAGAATGCCTACGTGGCGCCATTCGCGGCGGCCATGAAGGCGGTCGTCAGCAAGCCCATCATCGTCGCCGGCCGCATCAACCAGCCCCAGATCGCGGAAGGCGTGCTGGAGCGCGGCGAGGCGGACGCCTGCGCCATGACACGGGCGATGATCGCCGACCCGCTGATGGCGAGGAAGGCCAAGGCCGGCAGGACCGACGACATCCGCGCCTGCATCGGCTGCAACCAGGCCTGCATCCATCATTTCCACCGTGGCTATCCGATCTCCTGCATCCAGTACCCCGAGAGC
>JANNSW010000416.1:0-5847 GCA_031403055.1 Hyphomicrobiaceae bacterium
CCAAGTGTTCTCGACCGCCGAGGACGACCAGAACCCCGTCACCATCCGCGACATCGAGCGCGAGCGCGAGATGGAGTCGGACAACAAGATGAACCGCCAGTTCGACCTAGTGGGGATGAACCCAGCTCCCCGAGGCGTGCCCCAGATCGAGGTCACCTTCGATATCGATGCCAACGGCATCGTCAATGTCGGTGCGCTCGACAAGGGCACCGGCAAGCAGCAGCAGATCCGCATCCAGGCCTCGGGCGGCCTCTCGAAGGACGACATCGCGCGGATGATGAAGGACGCCGAGGCCCATGCGGCCGAGGACAAGGGGCGGCGCGAGCTGGTTGAGGCCAGGAACCACGGCGAGGCCATGATCAACTCGACCCAGAAGGCGATGAAGGATCTCGCCGACAAGGTTTCGAGCGCCGACAGAAGCGTCATCGATGCCGCCATCGTCGAGCTCAAATCCGCGCTCGAAGGCGACAACAAGGACCTGATCGCCGACAAGACCAACGCGCTCGCCCAGTCCTCGATGAAGCTCGGCGAGGCGCTCTACAAGTCGACCGGCGGCGCGGGCGGCGGCGGCCCAGGCGAGGGTGTCGGCGGCTCCGGCTCCGGCGACGATCATGTGGTCGATGCCGACTTCGAGGAAGTGAAGGACGACGGCAAGGGCAAGAAGCGTTCGGCCTGAAGGAGGCTTCCCGCTTTCACCAAATCCCCTGTCCGCTCCGGCGCTGAGCCGTTGGGCAGGGGGACTTCTCAGATCCGACGCAACCGGATATTCCTGAGCGGGACGCCGGGTGTGTGGCGACATCCTCTGACGTCAGGCTCGGAGACGCGAAAGCAAGCCCCATGGCGAAGCGAGATTTCTACGAGGTGCTCGGGCTGTCGCGCGGCGCCAGCGACCAGGACCTCAAGGCGGCATTCCGCAAGTTCGCCAAGCAGCACCACCCGGATCGAAACCCTGGCGACAAGGAGTCGGAGGTTCGCTTCAAGGAGGTGAACGAGGCCTATCAGATCCTGTCCGACAGCCAGAAGCGAGCCGCCTACGACCAGTTCGGTCACGCCGCCTTCGAAGGCGGCGGCGGTGTGGGAGCGGGCGGAGCCGGGTTCGGGCCGGATTTCGGCATGTCGATGGCCGATATCTTCGATGACCTGTTCGGCGCCATGGGCGGCAGCCGGGGGCGCAGCGGCGGGGCGGGCGGCCAGCGGGGTCCGCGGACGGCGCGCGAGCGCGGCGACGACCTGCGCTACAATCTGGAAGTCTCGCTGAAGGATGCCTTCGAGGGCAAGACCGCACAGATCCGGGTGCCGACTAGCGTCGCCTGCGACACCTGCGCGGGGACGGGCGCACGCACGGGCACCAAGTCGTCGACCTGCTCGACCTGCGGCGGCGCCGGCAAGGTGCGGGCCAGTCAGGGCTTCTTCACGATCGAGCGAACCTGCCCTGCCTGCCATGGCCGCGGCGAGGTGATCGACAGCCCTTGCACGAGCTGCTCGGGCGCGGGGAGAGTGACGAAAGAGCGGACGCTCTCGGTCTCGATCCCCTCCGGTGTCGAGGATGGCACCCGCATCCGGCTCGCGGGCGAAGGCGAGGCGGGCGTGCGTGGCGGCCAGCCGGGCGATCTCTATATCTTCCTCTCGATCAAGCAGCACGAGTTCTTCCAGCGCGACGGCGCGGATATCTTCTGCCGGGTGCCGGTGTCGATGGTGACGGCAGCGCTCGGCGGCTCGATCGAGGTGCCGACCGTCGATGGCGGGCGCACGCGCGTCAAGGTCCCCGATGGCACCGAGACCGGCAAGCAGTTCCGCCTGAAGGGCAAGGGCATGCCGGTGTTGCGCTCGAAATCGACCGGCGACATGTACATCCAGGTCGAGGTGGAGACGCCCAAGAGCCTGACGCGCCGCCAGCGCGAGCTGTTGGAAGAGTTCGAGAAAGCCTCCGGCAAGGACACCAACCCGGAATCGACCGGATTCTTCGCCAAGGTCGCGAGCTTTTTCGAGGGGAGGGGGGAGTAGGATTGAGCAGGCGCTGCGGCTGATTGATCATTTGGCAGGATGTTCATGGTATGTACTCGCAGAATCGGGCATCATGATGTTCGAAGATGGAGCCGAAAATGACCGAAGAGTTACGGCGCGCCCTGAGTGAATCCGAAGCAAAGCCTCGAACGGACGCGGATTTCGCCGAGCTGAGACTGACGACGGCGCTAGGTTTGTCCTCCGAGGACCATCGGGAGGCGCGTCTTCAGGATTTTAGAGCGACCGACAAGGAAATGCGGTCGGCTGCGGGTCTCGCGGGTTCGCTGCGGGCCGAATGATCGTCGTCAATGCTCGGACGCATCCGAAACTCCATGCGAAGATCGAGCGTCGCAACGCGTTGAGGGTCGCAGACTTCATTGGCGAGAACGTCTCGCTCACACCCATCCACCCGTCATCCCGGAGGCCGCGCCAGCGGCGATCCGGGATCCTGGCCACGGGCCGCGGCATCCGCAGCTGAGATCCCGGATCAAAGCCTTCGACTTTGTCCGGGATGACGGGTGATGCCAGGATGTGTTTCTTGAGAGCGTGTGCGAGTAGCGAATTGGGAGTTGGGCAAAGGATGGTGCTGCTCCCAATTCGCAACTCGCAAACTCGCAAGTACCAACGGTGACCATGACCCAACACCCCAAGCTCCTCTTCCTCGCTGGCGCCTCGCGGGAGGCTTCGCTCAACAAGCGGCTGGCCCAGCTCGGCGCTTCCATTGCGGAGGCAAACGGCCTGCAGGCGAGCTTTCTCGATCTGTGGGATTATCCCCTCCCGCTCTATGACGGCGACCTCGAAGCCAAGGAAGGGCCGCCCGGCAATGCCCAGCGCCTGAAGACCGTGCTCGGCCAGCACTCGGGCATCTTCATCGCGAGCCCTGAGTACAACGCCGGCGTGACGCCGCTCCTGAAGAATGCGCTCGACTGGGTGTCGCGGGTGCGCACCGAGAACGAGGCGCCGTTGCAGGTGTTCCGCACTCGCGTCTTTGCACTCGGCTCCGCTTCCCCCGGCGGGTTCGGCGGCATGCGCGGGCTCTTGATGTTGCGACAGGTGCTGGCGCTGGGGCTCGGCGCGCTCGTGCTCCCCGAGCAGATTTCGATCCCGCGCGCGTCGGACGCCGCTTTCGACCAGCACGGCCACCTCGTCGACAAGGGCCAGCAGGAAGGATTCAAGGTGCTCATTCAACGGCTTGCGGTCGTCGCTACCGCCATGACGGCGGAGCGGTAGCCATGTCCGGACCGGTCTCGGCGCGCGACCGGCTGATCGTTGCGCTCGATCTGCCGAAGATTGCCGAGGCGCGTGCACTCGTCGATCGGCTCGGCGAAAGTGTCACCTTCTACAAGGTCGGTCTCGAGTTGCTGTTCGGCGGCGGGCTCGAGCTGGCGCGAGCCTTGAAGCGCGAGGGCAAGCGCGTCTTCCTCGACCTGAAGCTGCTCGACATCTCGAACACGGTAGAAAGCGCAGTTCGCAATGCCGCCGGGCTCGGCGTCGATTTCATGACCATCCATGGCCATGACCGGAAAACGCTCGCAGCTGCTGTCGCGGGACGCGGCACGAGCGCACTGCGGCTGCTGTCCGTGACCGTCATGACCCATCTCGATGGTGCCGATCTGGCCGAGCAGGGGATCGCGAGCGCACCCGCCGATCTGGTGCTGCGGCGCGCCCGCATGGCGCACGCTGCCGGCCTCGACGGCGTGATCGCCTCGGGCCATGAGGCCGCCGCCGTGCGGGCAGCGACTGGGCCGGGTTTTTTGATTGTCACCCCCGGCATTCGCCCCGAAGGCAGCGCCGCCGGCGACCAGACCCGCATCATGACGCCGGCTGCCGCCATCGCGGCGGGAGCCGACTATCTGGTGGTCGGCAGGCCGATCACCGGGGCCGCCGATCCGCGAATGGCTGCGGAGGCGATTGCCGGGGAGATTGCCGAGGCAACGAGCCAGCAAGCTTGAGCTGGCCCGATGTTGATTGTTGTTTGTACCAAAGAATGGTATTTATTGGTACTTGAGGAGAAATCCTGATGCCCAAAAACACATCCGTCAGCCTTGGCGACCATTTCGCCGGCTTTATCGAGGATCAGATTGCCGAGGGCAGGTATGGCTCTGCCAGTGACGTGATACGCGCCGGCCTGCGACTGCTGGAAGTGCAGGAGCTGAAGCTCGAGGCACTAAGAGTGGCCCTGATCGAAGGCGAGCAGAGCGGTCCTTCAGCTCCCTTCGATGTCGAGGCCTTCATTGCCCGGAAACGCGCGAAGAGTGCTCCGGTGACATGACCGGACAAGTGCTCTCGCCGCAGGCGCAGGCCGATCTCGATGCGATCTGGAACTATACCGAGCAGATCTGGAGAACGGCACGGGCCGAGCGCTACATCCGCCAGCTGTGGCAGGGGATCGAGCAAGTGGCCGAGGAGCCGCGACGAGGTCGCTTCTGTGACGAGATCCGAGCCGGATACTTCAAGCATGTCGTCGGCTCGCACGTCGTCTTCTTTCGCCTGACGGCTACCAGCATCGAGATTGTTCGCGTCCTTCACGGCAGCATGGACTTCGACCAGCATTTGTGAACGCCGTGATCGAGGCGCACCGTTGGTCGAGATCGAGCGAGCGGAGGCAGGCAGCGCCGTCCAATCGCGGTAGGCCGAGTGCCGCAAGCCCCAAGGGAGCAACGAGCCATGTCGACCACACACGCACGGATCAACGCACGCATCGCCTCCGAGATCGGCGCCGGCATCGGCCAGGTCAATGCGGCGGTGGAGCTGTTGGGCGAGGGAGCCACGGTTCCCTTCATCGCGCGCTATCGCAAGGAGAGGACGGGCGGGCTCGACGATACCCAGTTGAGGAACCTCGCGGAACGGCTCGCCTATCTGAGCGAGCTCGAGGATCGCCGTGCAACCGTGCTCAAATCGATCGAGGAGCAGGGCAAGCTCACGCCCGAGCTGGCTCGCGCTGTTGCGTCCGCCCTGACCAAGGTCGAGCTGGAGGACCTCTACGCGCCCTATAAGCCCAAGCGTCGCACCAAGGCGCAGATTGCGCGCGAGGCGGGGCTCGAGCCGCTGGCGGAGGCGATCCTCGCCGACCCGGCGGTCGTGCCCGAGCAGGTCGCCACAAAATTCCTCGATGCCGGCAAGGGGATCGCCGATGCCAAGGCCGCGCTCGATGGCGCCCGCCATATCCTGATCGAGCGGATCGCGGAGAGCCCCAAGCTCGTGGGTGAATTGCGTGAGAGCCTGTGGTCGGGCGGGCGGATCGGCTCGAAGCTCGTCAAGGGCAAGGAAGCCGAAGGCGCCAAGTTCTCGGACTATTTCGATTTCAATCAGGCGGCCAAGGACATGCCATCGCACCGGGTACTGGCGCTGCTGCGCGGACGCAACGAGGGCATCCTCGATCTCGACCTCGACCTGCCCCACGACGCGCAGCAACCGCACCCGGCCGAATTGAAGATCAGATCCGCATTCGGCATCGCCGAGCGCGGTCGGCCGGCCGACAAATGGCTGTGCGAGACGGCGCGCGCCGCCTGGCGAGGCAAGCTCGCACCCTCCTTCGAGGTCGATACGCTCGCGCGCCTGAAGGAGCGCGCCGATGCCGCGGCGATCTCGGTTTTCTCGAGCAATCTGAAGGATTTGCTGCTGGCCGCGCCGGCCGGACAACGGGTCACCATGGGGCTCGATCCGGGCATCCGCAGCGGCGTGAAAGTGGCGGTCGTCGATGCCACTGGCAAGGTCGCCGACACGGCAGTCGTCTATCCCCACGAGCCGCGGCGCGACTGGGCGGGCTCGCTCGCCACGTTCACGCCGCTGCGGATGCCCGGGTCGAGCCCCATGGTGACCCGTTGTCCGGCCGGCGCGGCC
>JANNSW010000417.1:0-26232 GCA_031403055.1 Hyphomicrobiaceae bacterium
GACATTTGAGCACGAGCCTGGCGGCAACCGGGACTCAAATGTCAAATTCGCTCCACTAGCCAATCCTGGGCCCGCTCGCCTCAAAAATCGGTCACGTCCTCGCGCACCTGGCGCGTGATGCCAAACCCGGCTCGCTGATAGATGGCAAGTGCCCCGGGATGATCCCACTCGTCGGTGTGCAGCTTGATCCGGCGCGGCTGGTGCTGCCATGCCGCCGCCAATCCGACTGCCAGCAGCAGCGGTCCGAGCCGGTGACCCTGGTGCTCCGGCACGATGCCAAAATGCATGAGCTCGAAATCCGGCGTTGCCCCACGGTCGATTTCGAGGAACCCCGCGAGTGCCCCGGCCACGCGCAACACATGGATATCGTTGTCGTGCCGCTCGATCAGCTGCCGCAGCGCACGCTGATCGAGCTTCAGCCGCTGGTCCCACCGCTGGGGACCCCCGACACTCCGATACAGCCACAGATAGTCGTCGACGCCGACCCGCTCGCGCGCAATGCTCACGCCTTTGATCGAAGCCACTGGTAGCGGCTGCTCCGAAGGGTCCGTCATCTCCATATAGGTGACGAGCAGCTCGATCATCGGCGCAGCCCGCGGATCGCCATGACGGGCTGGATCAGCTAGCGGCCGTGGCTGCTGCTGCCAACGCCGTCTTCTCGATTTCGCGCTTCAGCTTGAGGGCCCTCAGCGAAAGCTCGTCTGCGCTCGCCTTCCGCAGGAAGGCGTCGAGCCCGCCGCGATGCTCGATGGTCCGAAGCGCATTGGCGCTCACCCGCAACTTGACCGAACGCCCCAGCGAATCGCTGATCAGCGTGACGTTGCAGAGATTGGGCTCCCAGCGCCGGCGCGCCTTGTTGTTGGCATGGCTCACCAGATTGCCATATTGCGCCGACTTCCCTGTAAGTTCACATCGCCGCGACATGGCACGAGCTCCTGCCTGCTCTGAAGGCTGTTCGAATGAGGTTCATGTCGATACGATCGCTCCAAGCGGCAGCGTGGCCAATTGAGCTCGATCGTGTCAGGCGAATTCCCACCGCCCCGATCCACGCGTATGGCGCGAGGGGCATCCGGTCCACAACCTATACCTATCCCGGCATTCTCGCGTCAAGGCGAAGTTGCGAGCCGGTGACTACCCGGCCAGGTGCGATTGCGATAGCGTCGACCGGCGCGTGGCCAACTCGCGCATCGAGGGAGGTGGACGATGGGGGGGCCGCTGTCAGGCTTGCAGGTTGTCGATCTGACGAGGGTGCTGGCGGGCCCATGGTGCACGCAGGTGCTGGCCGACCTCGGCGCCGACGTCGTCAAGATCGAGCGGCCGGGCTCGGGCGACGACACCCGGGATTGGGGCCCGCCTTTCCTGCAGGGGCAGGATGGCGAGCGGGGCGATGCCGCCTACTACCTCGGCTGCAACCGCAACAAGCGCTCCGCCGCGCTCGATTTCACGCGGCCCATGGGGCAGCGAGCCGTGCGGGAGCTGGCATGCCAGGCCGACGTGTTCGTCGAGAACTTCAAGGTCGGCGATCTCACCAAGCACGGCCTCGATGCAGCGACGCTGCGCGGTCTCAATCCGCGATTGATCTATTGCTCGATCACGGGTTTCGGGCAGACCGGCCCCTATCGCAGCCGGCCCGGCTACGACTTCCTGATGCAGGGGCTCGGCGGGCTCATGGCGGTGACCGGCGAGCGCGACGACCTGCCGGGCGGGGGACCCCAGAAGGTCGGCATCGCCGTCTCCGACCTGATGACCGGCATGTATGCAGCCGTCGGCATCCTGGCGGCGCTGACGCATCAGCGGGCAACCGGCGAGGGCCAGGTGATCGACCTGGCGCTGCTCGACACCCAGGTCGCGATGCTGGCCAACCTCAACATGAATTATCTGGTTTCTGGCCGGGTGCCGGGCCGCATGGGCAACGCGCACCAGAACATCGTGCCTTATCAGACGTTCCCCACCCGCGATGGTCACATCATCCTCGCCGTCGGCAACGATACGCAGTTTGCGAGCTTCTGCGCGGCAGCCGGACGACCGGAGCTTGCAGCCGACAGCCGGTATGCGAGGAACAGCGTGCGCGTCGCCAATCGCTCGGAGCTGGTGCCCATTCTCGAAGCAATGATTGCGGCGCGGCCGACGCAGTGGTGGCTCGAAGCGCTCGAGCGAGCCAACGTGCCCTGCGGGCCGATCAATGATCTGGCGCAGGTGTGGGAGGATCCCCAGGTCGTGCATCGCCAGATGCGGGTCGAGCTCGATCACCCCCTCAGCGGCAAAGTTCCCTCCGTCGCCAGTCCGTTGCGCCTGTCGGGGACGCCCGTTGCCTACCGGTCGGCACCCCCTGTGCTCGGCGCCGACACGAATTCGGTATTGCGCGAGCGCCTGGGCTGGAGCGATGACCTGATCGCCGAGCTGGAGCACGAGATTGCCGAGGCGGGACGGACGGGCAAGCCCGCGGTTTAGGCCGCCGACGAAAATAAACGCATCGAGTTGAAGCGTATGCAGTCCGCCCAGCCGTTTTCCCGGCCAAGCGACCAGCGGGAGCGCAGAGCCGGGACCCCGCATAAGAAGTGCCGAAGGCCCAAAATGTTGCGGCTTCGCCGCTTCTCGCGCTGGATCCCGGATCAATCTCCGCCCTGGCGATAGGCCAGGGCTCCGATCGTCCGGGAAGACGGAGCAGTTGTTTTTGCGGGTCGCCTTAGGCCGGATTGATCACCGCTCCCCCGCCACCCGGCATCTCGGACGGCTCCGTCAGGGCCAACCGAGGCCAGAGCTTGGCGCTACGTGCGTCAAGCCCAACAATTCCGTGTCCGCTTCTCGGCTCAACTGACCAGCTCGTGCGCCGGCTCCGGATTGGGGCGGCCCGACTCGCGCGAGCGGAATGCGACTACGTTGCCGGTCGTGATGGCAATGCTGGAAGCGATCGACGCGGCAACCTCGGCCGGCTCCGCGGCGTGCGCCTTCCTCGACTGCCCGAGCTGATCGAGCACATCGAATTTGTGCTTCATGTCGAGGAAGCGGATCTGGCCAGCATGGGAAAGGCAGCAGGTGGCGCCGATGCGGCCATGCTCCAAACGGTAGTCGGCGATCAGGCCGAAGATCCGCATCTGGCGCAGCGTGTTGTTGGCATCGTCACGCGTCATCGCGCACAGCTGGTCGAGCCGGCTGATCTCGATCCCGCGGCCATCGTTGTTCTTGATGCCCTGCACGATCACGGCTGCGAGCTTCATCGAGTTGTTGGTGGCCCAGCGGGCATTGCAGGCGTCATCCAGCCAGATCTCGCAAGCCAGCGAGAGCTCGAACCGGTCCTTTGGTTTGAACTCGGCGAACACGAGGCAGTCGGTGACGCTTCCAGCTGTCGTTTGCATGTCATGCCTGTACCGCGATGTCATCGGCAGAGCCGTTGCTCCGCCCACTTCATATGACATGAGGGTGTTAAGGCTCTGGCCCGGAGCAAACGAAGATTTTGCTCGAATTGTTGCAAGCTCGCTCAGTCGATCTCCTCCGGCCTGAACCGGTAGAGGGAGCTGCAGAACTCGCAACGCGTCTCGATCGTGCCTGCAGCGTCCGCCATCGCGGCGACCTCGGCGCGATCGAATTGGCCGAGCAGGCGCCGCAGCCGCTCGCGCGAGCAGGTGCAGCGCGCCTCGACTGCCTTGCCGCCGTAGGCCCTGACCCCCTCCTCGTGGAACAGCCGCACCAGCAACCGGGAGGGAGAAAGCGTCGGATCGAGCAACTCATGGTCCTCGACGGTCGAGGCGAGCATCCGCGTCCGCTCCCAATTCTCGTCGGGCTCATAGCCGGTGCCATCGCCCTTCAGCCGATCGTACTCGGGCGGCGCCGTGCCGCCTTCCGGCGACAGCTGCTGCACCATCAGACCGCCTGCCCGCCAGCGCCAGCCGTCGCCATCCCCGCGCGCGACCGGACTGTAGTGGCGGGCGACCGCGATGCGCACGAAAGTGGGCAACTGCACGGATTGGCGGAAGTAGGTGAGCGCAGCCTCGATCAGGCCCTGGCCCGCGAGCGCTACGATCCCTTGATAGCTGTTGTTGTCGCCGCCGGGATCGATGGTCATGGCGAGGTGTCCGGTGCCCAACAGGGACGCGCTGCCGACCTGGCCTACCCCGGCGAGCCGAGCGACGCGCTGCCGATCGAAGCTCGCGTATCCCCTGAGATAGCCAGGATTCTCGTTGATCACGACCACGAGCCCGACCGGGCCATCGCCCTTGGTCTGCAGAATGAGCTTGGAGCCGGTCGCGAGCGCGGCGCCCAACAGCGACGATAGCACCAGCGCTTCGCCCAGCATGCGCGAGACCGGCTCGGGATAGTCATGCTTGCCGAGCACGGTGTCGACGCTGGCGCCCAGCCGCACCAATCGGCCCATCACACCCGACGCCTCCGCTCGAAACGGCAGCACCAGATCGTCATCGCCCGGAGCGAGCCCGAAGCCGCCTGCCTCGACTCCGGCTTCGCTCATCGCGGCCCCTCGAGGCACCAGGCAAGTATGGCCTTCTGCGCGTGCAAGCGGTTCTCGGCCTCGTCGAACACCACCGATTGCGGCCCGTCGATCACCTCCTCGGTCACCTCGTTGCCGCGGTAGGCCGGCAGGCAGTGCAGGAACACAGCTTTCTTGGCTGCACAAGCCATCAGCGCAGCATCGACCTGATAGGGCGCGAGCAAGCGCTTGCGGCGTACGATGTCCTTGTCCCCGATCGAGACCCAGGTGTCGGTGATCACGCAGTCGGCTCCAGCCACGGCTTGGCGCGGGTCCTCGGTGACGGTCACGCGGCCGCCCTCCCTGGCGATCCAGCTGGCGAGATCGGGATGGGGCGCAAACGCGGCAGGGCAGGCGATCCTGAGCTCGAATCCCAGCCGCACGGCCGCATGGATCCACGAGGTCGCCATGTTGTTGCAGTCGCCGATCCAGGCCGCCTTGACCGAGCCGATGCGACCGACATGCTCCTCGACCGTCATCAGGTCCGCCATGATCTGGCAGGGATGACTGCGGTTGGTAAGGCCGTTGATGACCGGCACGGTGGCATGTCGGGCCAGCTCCAGCAGCGTCTCGTGCTCGACAGTGCGCAGCATGATCACGTCGGCATAGCGCGAGAGCACCCGCGCCGTGTCCGCAACCGTCTCGCGCTCGCCGAGCTGCAATTCCGTCGCGCTCAGGAACATGGGCTCGCCACCGAGCTGGCGCATGCCGATGTCGAAGGAGACACGCGTGCGCATCGAGGGTTTCTCGAAGATCATCGCCAGCACCGCGCCCTGCATGTGGGCCGGGCGCAACGCTTTGGGCGGGCGACGGCCGGCTCGCTTCATCGCGTGCGCCGACTGGAGCAGCGCACTGAGGGTCGCCGCGTCGTGGCGATCGATGTCGAGGAAATGGCGAAGGGCCATGCTGGTCTCGATTGGAAAGGAGGGGGCGCGGGCTCAGCGTGACTTCGGTTTCGGCGCCTGCAGCGTTGCCGCTGCCCGTCGCATGCGCTCGAGCCCGACGGCGATCTCGTCATCGGAGACGATGAGCGGTGGCAGCAACCGCACCACATTGTCGCCGCCCGGTACCACCAACAGCTTTTCCCTGGCAAAGGCCGCGATCACGTCGCCGATCGGAAGCCGGCACTTGAGACCCAGCATCAGCCCTTGCCCACGCACCTCCTCGAACACCTCGGGGAAGGTATCGGGCAGCTCGGCGAGCGCCTGCTTCAGTCGCAAGGCCCGCGAGCGCACGGCCTCGAGGAAACCGGGCTTCAGCACCTCGTCGAGCACGGCGTTGCCCACCGCCATGGCGAGCGGATTGCCGCCGAACGTCGAGCCATGCGAGCCAGCGGTCATGCCGGCAGCGGCCTGCTCGGTGGCCAGGCAAGCCCCGATGGGAAAGCCGCCGCCGATACCCTTGGCGATCGCCATGATGTCCGGCGTCATGCCAGCCCACTCGTGGGCAAACAGCTTGCCGGTCCGGCCCATGCCGCACTGGATCTCGTCCAGAATGAGCAGAAAGCCTTTCTCGTCGGCAAGCTTGCGCAGTCCATTGAGAAAGGCGGGCGAGGCGGTACGGATGCCGCCCTCGCCCTGGATCGGCTCGATCAGGACGGCTGCCGTCCCGGGCCCGGCGGCCTGCTCGACCAGCGCGAGGTCGAGCTCGGGCAGGCAGTCGAAACCGTCCACTTTCGGGCCGAAGCCCTCCATGTGCTTCTTCTGGTTGCCCGCGGCGATGGTTGCCAGCGTGCGGCCGTGGAAGGCACCCTCGAAGGTGAGAACGCGGAATCGATCGGGCCGCCCAGCCGCGTAGTGATAGCGCCGCGCCATCTTGATCGAGCATTCGATCGCCTCGGCGCCGGAGTTGGCGAAGAACACGCGATCGGCGAATGTGGCCGCGCAGAGCCGCTCCGCCAGGCGCTCCTGGCCAGCGATGCTATAGAGGTTCGACGTGTGCCAGAGTTTGCCGGCCTGCTCCGTCAGGGCCGCGACCAGCCTGGGATGAGCGTGACCGAGCGCGTTGACGGCGATCCCCGCACCGAAATCGAGATAAGCTTCGCCCGCGGGGGTATAGAGATAGACCCCTTCGCCCCGCTCGAAGACCAGATCCTGCCGGGCGTAGGTCGCAAGAACAGCCGACATAGCGCCACCGAAACTGTGCAAAACCGCAAAAGCCGCCCTTGGCAGGCGGCCGTCGAAACTGTTGATACGTCCGGGACAGGGGGCTGTCAACGACACCAGCCAAGCGAATTCGCTCCGGCCTGCCCCCAACCCCGCCAGCCCGGCGCCAGACCAGGCAGAAGGCACAATCACAAGATGTGGGCTAGTGCTCTCGTAGAAACTCAACCGATTGTGGACAAATGCCTTTTTGACGCATCATGACCTGGGCCGCACGTCGCTGATCCGCGACTGCAAATCAGTGACACTTTTGCAACGTATTTTCGGTTGGGGTCGATCATTCGATTCGCCAGACTTGCCCAACGGAGTCCGATTGTTGTAATGTCCCTCTCGTCGGGCCTGTCCAGTCGCGCTTGACGCGTGAAGTTCCTGGTTTCTGTCCAAGGCCGACGTGTTCCCCAAAGTATGAGTTTCTATCGAGCCGCCGACTGTCTTCGGCACGACTATGTGTTTCTGTCGTGTCGGTTCGTTTTTCGGCGCTTTCGCGCAGGCAGTCTTGCCTGTGGCGTACTCTTATTGTCGGTTGAACGAGGAGAAGTTCATGGCCTGGACTGATGAGCGCGTGGAATCGCTGAAGAAGCTCTGGTCGGAGGGCTTGAGCGCAAGCCAGATTGCCGGGCGCCTCGGCGACGTAACGCGCAATGCCGTGATCGGCAAAGTGCACAGGCTGGGCTTGGCGGGGCGCGCGACCACGTCGCGGGTCAAGACCGTGCGGCCCCGCAAGGCGATCGCACGGGCAAGACGGCAGCGGCCGATGCGGTTCGCGGCTGGCGGCGGGGCTTCCCACCGCGACGCGTTCGGGCATCCGGCGCTGGAGCCTGCCAACGATCATAGCTTCCGCCAGTTCGAGGAGCTGGTCATTCCGCTCGAGCAGAGGAAGACCATCCAGACGCTGGTGCAGTCGAGCTGCCGCTGGCCGATCGGGGACCCGCAGCACGATGACTTCCATTTCTGCGGCCACGACCGGATGTCGGGGCTGCCCTATTGCGAGTTCCATGCGCGCCGTGCGTTCCAACCGGCACAGCAGCGCCGCAAGGATACCCGGGTCGGGCGCGATCATCGCGTGATCGGGATAGGTTGAGCCATACCTTCGAGGGCGTTGGTAAGGCGGGGGAGCGCCGGGAGCTGCTGCGGGGCAGTTTCCGGCGCTGTTTTTACAGGGGGTTCGGCAGTCGGCAAGCGGAAACAGAGCGTGATTTGCGACTGCCGACTGCCGCTCTTCTATCGCCGCTCGCCGATGGAGTAGCCGGCGCCGCGGACGGTGCGGATCGGATCCTTCTCCTTGCCGCGGATCAGCGCTTTGCGCAGCCGTCCAACATGAACATCGACAGTGCGCTCGTCCACATAGACATCGTGACCCCACACGCCATCCAGCAATTGCGTGCGCGAGAGCACCCGGCCAGGGCTCGACATCAGGTGCTCGAGCAGCCGGAACTCGGTTGGCCCGACCCGGACGTCACGGCCACTGCGGGTCACTCGATGTGCCTCGCGGTCGAGCTCGATCTCGCCGACGGTGAGCACGGCCGCCAGGCGCTCCGGGCTCGAGCGGCGCAGGATCGCGCGCACGCGCGCCATCAGCTCGGGTAGCGAGAAGGGCTTCACCACATAGTCGTCCGCGCCCGTCGAGAGACCTCGAATGCGATCGCTCTCCTCGGCTCGCGCCGTCAGCATGATGATCGGGATCTCTCGCGTGTCGCGCCCCGAACGCAGCCGTCGGCAGAGCTCCAGCCCGGAAATGCCCGGCAGCATCCAGTCGAGCACCAGCAGATCCGGGCGCCGCTCCGCAATCGCAACCTCGGCTTCATCGCCCCTGGCGACGACGTCGACAGCAAACCCCTCGGCTTCGAGGTTGTATCTGAGGAGGAGCCCGAGCGCCTCCTCGTCCTCGACCACCAGAACCCGCGCGCTCATCAGCTCTCCCCGCCGAGCCGAGAGGAGCTCGTTGTATCTTTCTTCGGACGCTCCTCCGTCAGGTTGGTGCCCGTCACCAGATAGTAGACGTTCTCGGCGATGTTGGTCGCGTGATCGCCGATGCGCTCGATGTTTTTGGCCCCGAACAGGAGGTGGGTGCACAGGCCGATGTTGCGCGGATCCTCCATCATGTAGGTGAGCAGCTCGCGGAAGAGCGAGGTATGCATGGCGTCGAGCTTGGCGTCGCGCCGCCAGACCGCGACCGCCTTGTCGGGATCGCGATCGCTGTAGGCATCGAGCACGTCCTTCAACTGCTGCAGCGCCGTATCGACCATGTTGCGCAGCCCGGCCATGACGGCCTTGGGCGGCGCCTCGTTGGAGATTGCGAGGGCGCGCTTGGCCGTGTTCTTGGCGAGGTCGCCCACCCGCTCGAGGTCGGCAGCGATCTTCATGGTCGTCATGATCTGGCGCAGATCGAGGGCCATGGGCTGGCGCCGTGCGATCATGGAAATCGAGATGTCCTCGAGCTCGCGCTCCAAGCGGTCGATTGCCGCGTCGGTGGCGATCACCGCTTCCGCAAGGCGAGGATCGCGGTGCTCGAGGGCGTCGAACGCCTTGGCGAGTTGCTGCTCGGCGAGGCCGCCCATCTGCGCGATCTTGGCGTCGAGGTTACGCAGCTCCTCCTCGTAGGAACGGACGATATGGGTGTTGTCGGTCATTGCTAGCTCCGCGAGGATCTGATCCGGCCGCTCATCAGCCGAAGCGTCCGGTGATGTAGTCCTGCGTACGCTTGTCCTTGGGGTTGGTGAAGATCGTTTGGGTCTCGCCAACCTCGACCAGATTGCCCAGATGGAAGAAGGCGGTGCGTTGTGAGACACGGGCGGCCTGTTGCATGGAGTGGGTGACGATGATGATCGTGAACGATGTACGCAACTCGTCGATCAGCTCCTCGATCCGAGCCGTCGCGATCGGATCGAGCGCGGAGCAGGGCTCGTCCATCAGGATGATCTCGGGCCCGACTGCGATCGCACGCGCGATGCACAGGCGCTGCTGCTGGCCGCCCGAAAGCCCCGTGCCGGTATCGTTGAGGCGATCCTTCACCTCATCGAACAGGCCGGCCTTCTTCAGGCTCGAGACGACGATCTCCTCGAGATTGGCTTTCGATTGGGCCGAGCCGTGGATGCGCGGACCATAGGCGACGTTCTCGAAAATCGACTTCGGGAACGGATTGGGCTTCTGGAACACCATGCCGACGCGTGCGCGCAATTGCACGACATCGAGGGAGGGGTCGTAAATGTCGAGCCCGTCGATGGTGATCTTGCCGGTCACCCGGCAGATCGGGATGGTATCATTCATGCGGTTGATGCAGCGCAGAAACGTCGACTTGCCGCAGCCCGACGGGCCGATGAACGACATCACCGAGCGCGGCGGGATCTCGACACTCACCTCCTTCAGCGCGTGCTTCTCGCCGTAGTAGACGTTGACGGCGTTCGCGACCACCTTGGCAACCACGGGTGCGTGCGTGCCATTGCCTTTGGCGGGCGCCTGTAGCGATACAGTCGTCACTGATTTGAGATCCATCGGGATATCCATCTGCTACTACCACCGGCGCTCGAAGCGCCTGCGCAGCACGATTGCAAGACCATTCATCGTAAACAGGAAGGCGAGGAGCACGAGAATGGCGGCTGCCGTCTTGGCCTGGAAGCCGACTTCGGGCAGGTCGGACCACAGGAAGATCTGCACCGGGAGAACTGTCGCAGGCTGGGTCACGCCCTGCGGCACGTCGACGATGAAGGCGACCATGCCGATCATCAAGAGCGGAGCAGTCTCGCCGAGCGCATGCGCCATGCCGATGATGGCGCCCGTCAGCACGCCGGGCATGGCGAGCGGTAGCACATGGTCGAACACCGCCTGCTGCTTGGACGCCCCGATGCCGAGTGCCGCCTCGCGGATCGAGGGCGGCACGGATTTCAGCGCGGCGCGGCTGGTGATGATGATGGTCGGCAGCACGAGCAGTGCGAGCACCAGTCCTCCGACCAACGGCGATGACACGGGCAGGCCGAAGGCGTTGATGAACACCGCCAAGCCCAGCAGGCCGAACACGATCGAGGGCACGGCCGCGAGATTGTTGATGTTGACCTCGACCAGATCGGTGAACCGGTTCTTGGGCGCGAACTCCTCGAGATAGACGGCCGCGAGCACACCGATCGGCAGGCAGAGCACCAGCGTCACCAGCATCGTGTAAATTGTGCCGACCAGCGACGACAGAATGCCAGCGAGCTCGGCCTCGCGGCTGTCGCCGGTCGAGAAGAACAGCCAGTTGAAGCTCGAGCGCACCAGACCCTTCTCGGCGAGCTTCTCGAGGATGGCGATCTCTGCGTCGGTGATCTTGCGGCTCGCCTCCGGCGTGTCGATCACGATTTTCGACCAGTCCGCGGCCTTGGCCGTCGCCGCCGAGGTCAGCGCCACCAGCACGTCGCCCTCGATGCGGTCATTGCCCACGGAGGTTGCGCGAACGATGCCGCCATTGATCGAGACGAGCAGCGAGGGCAGCGTCGAGTCGAGATTCTCGGAGCCCCCCGTGGCCGCGAAACGATCCGCGAAAGTCTTGGCCCGACCAGTCAGATCGAGGACCTGCGCCTTCAAGGATGCGACGTCCGTCTCGAGTTTAGTCACGAGGCTTTGCGCCGTACCGGCCGCCGCGGTGTCGCCGGCTGCTTGCGCGGCGGCGATTGCAGCCCGCGCGGCGGCCAGCTGGCGCTCATAGTCTGCGACGTTGGCGCTCGCGCGCTCGGCCTGGCGTCCAAGCTCGTCGGCGTTGCGGCTCATCACGGATTTGATGAGCTGCAACTCGGTAGCGAACACATTGGCGTCGGTGAAAATCGTGACCTTGCCCGTCGCGCCCGAAGCCGTGGCATTGGCCGTGCCGGCAACGACGTGCCTTTGGGCGCTGATGCCCTTGAGATAGAGATCGGCGTCGTCCGACAGCAGCACGTCGGTTGCGACTGTCGTACCGATGAGCGACGGCTGCTCCATCACTTGCTTGCGCAAATCATCCGCTGCCCCATTCGACAGCAACCCCTGGATCACCTTGCGCGATTTGCGGTCCTGGGCGGCCTCCGGGAAGAGCTTGTAGAGGCTCTCCCGCACGGATTTGACGAAGTCGCCGCGGCCGATGACGGTTGGGTCGCTCGACCCGTTGGGATTGACGACGTTGCCGGCAACGGGAACCTCGACCCGCAGCGATGAGATCGTGAACGCCGGAACGGCCTTGAATACGATATCGGCAATCAGCACCACCAGGAACAACGCCGCGAATGCGATCGCCGCCACCCCATAGGCCTTGAAACGCGCCTCGCTGCCATAGCGCGCACGCACGTGGGCCTTGGCGGCCGCGGAGGTCGTGTCGATCACGCCGATCCGGTCCAACGGGATGTCAGTCATATTGTTCCCTGTACCTGCGCACGATCCGCATGGCGATGACATTGAGGATCAGCGTGAAGAAGAACAGCACGAACCCGAGCGCAAAGGCCGAAAGCGTTTTCGCGCTGTCGAACTCCTGATCGCCAACCAGCAGCGTCTTGATCTGGACGGTGATGGTCGTCACGGCGGCGAGCGGGTTGAATGTCAGATTGCCGCTGAGGCCCGCCGCCATCACCACGATCATGGTCTCTCCCACGGCGCGGCTGATCGCCAGCATGAAGGCCGAGACGATGCCCGGCAAGGCTGCCGGCAACACGACCTTCTTGATCGTCTCCGATTTGGTGGCGCCCAGGCCATAGGAGCCGTCGCGCAACGACTGCGGCACCGCATTGATCACGTCGTCCGACAACGAGGAGACGAACGGGATGATCATGACCCCCATTACGAGACCCGCGGCGAGCGCCGATTCGGAGGCGACGTCGAGTCCCACCTGCTCACCCAATGAGCGGATCAGTGGGGCAACCGTCAGAGCCGCGAAGAAACCGAACACGACCGTCGGCACGCCCGCGAGGATCTCGAGCACGGGCTTGACCCAGCCCCGCAAGCTCTGGCTTGCGTACTCCGACATGTAGATCGCCGCAAACAGCCCGATCGGGCCCGCAACCAGCATGGCGATCAACGTGATGAGCGTGGTGCCGACGAACAACGGAACCGCGCCGAAGGCTCCCGACTGGCCAACCTGATCGGCACGAATTGCGGTCTGGGGCGACCATTGCAGCCCGAACAGGAAATCGTACCAGGGGTATTTGCCGAAAAACCTCAGGCTCTCGAACAGCACCGACAGCACGATGCCGACCGTGGTGAGCACGGCGATCACCGAGCAGGCGATCAGCACGACCATCACGGCGCGTTCCACCAGGTTTCGCGCACGGAAGCTGGGGCTCAGCCGCGACCAGGCCCAGAGGAACCCGATACCGGCCAGCACGATGCCGCTGCCCAGGCGCGACCAGCCGCTGATCGCGCTCAGGGCGGACAGCGCGTCGGAGGCGACTTTGATATCGCCAGCAGGCTCACCGGCAAAATTGCCACTCGCGACGTTGTCGATCTCTCGCATGACGGCGGCGCGTGACAGCTCATCCACCGGCTGCAAGGCCGACGGCAGACCACTCAGCACCTGGGCCTCGATCAACTGCGGGGCAATCGCCGTCCAGATCGCATAGAGTAGCAGCATCGGTGCCGCGGCCGCGATCGCCAGAAACCAGCCGTGATAGGAGGGCAGGGAGTGAACGAGACTCCCCGCAGCCCGGAAGCCGAGACCGCGCTGCCGGCCGAGCATGTAGCAGACCACTGCGACAACAGCAACGACGAGGAAATAGATCGCGCTCATGCCTTCGCCTCTACAGACCTTCAATGCCTGCCGTGAAGGCAACTGGCTGGCTCGGCGACAACCGCCGCCGCGCCAGCCAGCCTGTTCGACTTACTTCAGGCCCTCAGCCGACATGGGGGCGAGATCCGCGCCCATCTTCATGGTCTTCTCAGCCATCTCCTTGGGCAGCGCGATCAGGCCCTTGCCGGTCAGATAGCCGTCCTCGCCCATCGCCTTGTCCGAGGTATACTCGGTCACGAACTCGGCCATGCCGGGAATGACGCCGACATGGGCTTTCTTCCCGTAGACATAGAGAGCGCGCGCGACCGGATACTTGCCTGAGGCGATCAGCTCGAAGGACGGCTCGTTGCCGCCCATTTTGGCGCCCTTGATCTTGGCTGTGTTTTCCTCGAGGAACGAGTAGCCGAAGATGCCGACGGCATTGGCGTTCGTCTCGAGCTTCTGCACGATCAGGTTGTCGTTCTCGCCGGCGTCCACATAGGCGCCGTCCTCACGGATCGACTTCCAGACCTTCTCGAAGGCTTTGCCGTCTTCCTTCTTGAGCTTGGCGAGCATCTCGGTCTTCTCGGCACCCTTCTCCATCACGAGCTCGAGGAAGGCGTCACGGGTGCCCGAGGTCGGCGGGGGGCCGAGAACCTCGATCTTCTGGTCGGGCAGCGAGGCATCGACGTCCTTCCAGGTCTTGTTCGGATTGGCGACGAGCTTGCCGTCGACCACGATCTCCTTGGCGAGCGCCCGGAAGATCTGATCCTGGGTCAGGTCGAGATCGGGACCTGCCTTGGACATCGCCATCACGATGCCATCGAATCCGATCTTCAATTCCACGATGTCGGTAACGCCGTTCTTCTGGCAATCCTCGAACTCGCCCTTCTTGATGCGGCGCGAGGCATTCGTGAAGTCCGGATGATCCGGACCGACGCCGGCGCAGAATGCCTTCATGCCGCCGCCGGTGCCGGTCGACTCGACAACCGGGGTCTGGAACTGGCCACCCTTGCCGAATGCCTCGGCCACAGCCGTCGTGAACGGATAGACCGTCGAGGAGCCGACGATGCGGATCTGATCGCGGGCGAAAGCTGCGCCGGTCGCGCCGATGGCGGCGACCGCCAACGCTGCCGTGAAAGCCACGAGCTTGTTCTTCACGAGATACTCCCTGTCTGGATTTGAGCCCACCAGCCCCACTCACCATCGATTGCCGGCAGGAGGACGCAACCGCGTCTGAACCAAGGTTTAGAGCAGGCGGGTAACCCGAATATGACATAGTAAACACATGTTTTTAAACGTAATTGTCTGATTTCTGTGAGCGATCAACCGGGCTCTCGCCGCCAACTTGTGACGCTGGCAGGACCACGGTGAATGTCGAGCCGGACCCCGGCGTCGATTGGATCTGCAACTCGCTGTCGTGGCGGATCAGGATGTGCTTGACGATGGCGAGGCCGAGCCCCGTTCCTCCCGCGGCGCGGCTCGCGGCCGTATCGACCCGGTAGAACCGCTCCGTCAACCGATGCAGATGCTCCTCGGCGATGCCGATGCCATCGTCGGTGATCGCTACCGCGATATGCTGCGGCTTGCCCTCGCCGTGCGGTTGGCGCTCGACCGAAATGTCGACCCGGCCTCCCTTCCGGCCGTATCTGAGCGCGTTGTTGGCCAGGTTCTGGAACACCTGCGTCAACTCGTCCTCATCCCCGATGACGATCGCTGGCTCCCCCAGCGGCCGAAGCGATAGCGCGATCGTTGCTTCGAGCGCAATCGGTCCAAGCGTTTCGCAGACCTGACTGAGCAGCGGGTTGAGGTCGATCCGGCCGCGCGGACGCACATGCTGGTGCATTTCCACGCGCGTCAGCGAAGTGAGATCGCCAATCAGCCGCTTCATGCGATTGGCCTCCTTGGCCATGATGACGAGGAACCGCTCGCGCGCGGCGGTGTCATGACGGGCGGGACCTTGCAGGGTCTCGACAAAGCCGAGCACGGCCGCCAGCGGCGTGCGCAGTTCATGGCTCGCATTCGCAACGAAGTCGGCACGCATGCGATTGATCCGCTCCTGCTCGGTCAGGTCACGAAAGGTGGCGACGATGCGCGTGCGGCGTCCGGTCTGCTCGGCCGCGGGCACGCACGCGATCACCGTCTCGAAATGGCGGGCGATGGGCACACGCCCAGCATAGCGGGCGATCTCGGGGCCGCCGTGCTGGCGTGCGCGAGCGAGCGCATCGAGAAAATCGGGGTTGCGGATCGCGCCCGAGATGTGGACGCCAACGCGGAATTTCTCCTCCAGCTCCAAGGCCCGCCGGTTACAGGCAATGATCACGTCGTCGGCATCCAGCAGCAGGGCCGGATCGTGGAGAGCGCTGAGCACGGCCTCCAGGGCGGCAAGATCGCTCCCTGCTCGATCGGCATCGTCGAACCCGGTGCCCAGCCCGTCCCGGCCGGCGAGCCGCTCGCTGAAAAAGGCAAGCGCAAGCAGCGCGACCACCGCAGCTACCGCCACGCTCAGCGTCAGCGCTCCCAGGCCGTGCAGGACGAGGAGCAGCGCGCAAGCCGCCAAGGCCATCGCCCATCGGCTCGCCGCCAGTTGTGCCAGGGTTCGGCTGAGGCCCGGTCGAGTTTGCAACGGCCTGAACTCTCGAAGTCGCTTGTGGTCGAGGCTGCCAGCGAGGAGATCGAGTTACCAGAAATGGCGGATGCATGCGACAGTCGTGTCGACCTGGTGCTGGATCGGTGACACATACCAGCAGGCCGACACCGCCGGTGGACAGAACGTTTGGGCGAGGGGATTGCCGATGAGCTCGAAGAAGGCGAAGGACCGCGAGGGCGCCAAGACCCGGGGAGCGTTCGACCTCTCGAGCTTCGACATCGCCGATCCCGAGCTGCCCGAGGAGATCGCCGACGAGGCGCTGACGAGCGGGGGCTTTCCCTATGACAAGCGGCTGAAGCGCAAGGCCTACGAGACCGAGATCGAGCCGCTGCAGATCGAGCTGTTGAAGCTGCAGAGCTCGATCGCCAGCCGCAAGGAGCGTCTCGTCGCCGTGTTCGAGGGACGCGACGCCGCCGGCAAGGGTGGCGCCATCGCCCGGCTGACCCAACATCTCAATCCCCGCCATGCCCATATCGTGGCACTGACCAAGCCGACCGAGGCCGAGCGCGGCCAATGGTACTTCCAGCGCTATGTGGTGCAGTTGCCGACTGCCGGCGACATGGTGCTGTTCGACCGCTCCTGGTACAATCGCGCGGGCGTCGAGCGGGTGATGGGCTTCTGCACGCCCGAGGAGGTGACGCGGTTCCTTGCCGAGGTGCCCGAGCTCGAGAGCCTGCTCGTGCGCGACGGCATCAAGCTCGTGAAGTTCTTCCTGTCGATCAGCCGCGAGACCCAACTGAAGCGCTTTCACACCCGCCATCACGACCCCCTCAAACGCTGGAAGCTGACGGCGATCGATCTCGCCGCGATCAACAAGTGGGACGACTATTCCCGCGCCCAGGAGGAGATGTTCGCGGCGACCCATACCAAGGCCGCGCCCTGGACGGTCGTGCGCGCGAACGACAAGCTGCGTGCCCGGCTAGGCGTCATCCGCCACGTGCTCTCGGTGTGCGACTACGAGGGCAAGGACAAGAAGGCCGTCGGTGCGCCCGACCCCAAGATCGTCGGCTCGGGCGGCACCTTCTTCAAGACCGGGTAGACGAGGCGGGCGCTTTTGCCCCGGCGAGACCGTCCAGGCGAATCTGCTAAGCAGAGTTCGCCAAAGTGGTCTTCCCGGTTTGGCGATAAAACTCTGCGAAAACAAAAGAATCCAAGCAGGCATTCGTTGGTCTTCCAACGAAAGTCTGCTTAGAAGGCGCAGCCGGGCCGCGGGTGCCCGTGACGAAAGGGCCGCCGCGCCGTGGAACAATATCTGATCGCCGCGCTGCTCGGCATCGTCGAGGGGCTGACCGAGTTCCTGCCCGTCTCCTCGACCGGCCACCTGATCCTGTTCGGTGACATGCTGGGCATGCGCGAGCGGCTGGGGCCGAGCTTCGATGTTTTCATCGTCATGATCCAGCTCGGCGCGGTGCTCGCCGTCGTCGTCCACTTCTGGCGGCGCATCTGGGAGACGATCGTCGGCTTGCCGAGCGATCCCAAGGCAAGGCGCTTCGCAGGCCTGGTGCTCGCCGCGTTCCTGCCCGCGATCGTGCTGGGCGGCCTTTTCGGCAGCACGATCACGGAGCTGCTGTTCTCGCCCGCCGTGGTCGGCACGACGCTCATTATCGGCGGCATCCTCATTCTCGTCATCGAAGCCCTCTGCAAGTCGCCGCGCTATCACTCTGTCGACGATGTGCCGCTCAAAACGGGCCTCGGCATCGGCTTCTGCCAGGCGCTCGCCATGATTCCTGGCACATCGCGGTCGGGAGCGACCATCATGGGCGGCATGCTGCTCGGGCTCGACCGGCAGCTGGCGGCGGAGTTTTCCTTTTTCCTGGCCATGCCGACCATGGCAGCGGCCTTCGCCTACGATGCCTACAAGTCGCGCGACCTGCTCGACTGGGGCGATGCGGGCGTGATCGCGGTCGGGTTCGTCGCAGCCTTTTTCGCGGCGTTGCTGGTGGTGCGGCCGTTCCTGGCGATCGTCGGGCGCATCGGCTTCGCCCCGTTCGCCTACTACCGGGTGGCGCTGGGCACGCTGGTGCTGGTGCTGCTGTTTCTCTGACGCCGGGCAAGCAGGAGGCCAAAGGCTCCGAGCGCGATCAGCACGAGCGGCACCGCCCATTGCGCGACTGCCGCCGCCCGGATCGTCTTCATGGCGCTTGCCATATAGCGGTCCGGGGTGACGAGCTTGTTGTCCCGCGGGCCGTAGATCCTCGCGATCCTGCTGGCGTTTGCGGGCGTGAGTCCGGCCGCCAGGTAGACCCTGGTCAGCTCCTCCGGGCGCTGCTCGGCCTCGGCGAGCGTGAACGGCAGGACCACGTTGAAATCGGGATCGGCAATGAAGTGACGGCCGGCACGCTCGACGGCGGTGACCACGTGTCCCTGGAGGACCGCGATCCGCACCTTGTCGCCCTGCTCGCCGAGATAGTCGGCGATGGCGAGCGCGGCCTGGCTGCACAGGCCTACGCCCTTGGCGAGAATGGCCCGATGGTCACGCCGCTCCAGCACCACCAGACCGGGCTTGCCGATGCCGGCGGAGAGTTTCGCCACCTCGATTCGCTGCAGCAGGGCGAGCGGCCAGCTCTCGAGTGGGCCGTAGAGCACCTGCCGGTCGACCGGACCGGCGATACCCGGCCAGTAGTGGACGATGGCACTGGAGAAAATTTCGGTCTCGCGCCTGAGCCTCGCCTCGGGATCGGCGATCGACCGTGACTGACCCAGAGCTGCAAGTGCCTCACTCTGGGACAGAGCGGGCATGCCGCGCTTGTGCTTCTGGGTGCCGACCTTCTGCGGATGGGGCTCGGGCAGCGAGCCGAGGCCGGCAAGCGTCAGCAGGAGCAGGAGCAGCCCGGCAACCAGACTGGCTGTAAACGCGATACGACGCACCATGACCGAGCCTCGGGACCCAATGGCGAGGTTGCAACCATAGGCGTGCCGGAGCAGGCGCGACAAGCGCCGACTGGCAGCGCCATTGCAGCCCCCTCACCGGCCCGGTTTCGCGATCAGCACGACATCGGCGCCGTCGTGCCTGACTTCGAGGCGCATGCCGGCAGTCCGTGCCAGCCGCGCGGTATAGTAGGCCTGCACCGAGAGTGAATCGAGGTCGGCAGGGCTGCTTCCGTCCAGGTAGTCCGACAGCAGCTGCGGAGGCCGTGCGCCCTGGCCCTTGCAGCGGACCTCGAGCTCGGGCTGATCGATCGCTCCGCGCACGCTTACGCTGAGCTCGCCACCCTTGGGCAGGGCCGTCTGTCCGCTCGCAATCATGTTCAGCAGGAGCTTTGCGCGTTCCTTGGCCATCTGCCCCCGTGGGGCCGACCATTTCAGCGTGTGCTTGCCGGTGCCGATGAAGCCGCGGCTGATCGTCTCGGCATTGCCCAGATCGATGACAGAGCCTGCAGCCCCCGAGGCTCCAAACGCCAAGCGCGCGAATTGCAGCTTGGCGGAGGCCTGCTCGGTGAAATTGCGAATGACGCCGAGCGCATAGGCGCGCGACTGCTCGTCGCTGTCCTCGTCCAGCACCTCGAGCCCATTGTAGATCGCGCCGACCGGGCCGATCACGTCGTGACAGATCTTGCTCGCGATCAGTGACGCGAGCTCCAGATCATCAATGCCAGTGCCGTCTTGAGCCATTGTGATGTCCCCCTCCGTGTTCCATCCAGACGGTGGTCCCGGCTGCCTGTAACGGACGCCGCGACGAACGGGAGACCGTCTCGCCAAGCTTGCCTCGCGCAGCCCCGAGCCACCAACGCCCAGGGCACGCCGCCCGCAGTCGCCCGTTCCCACGATTTCAGCGGAAAACAGAAACGAATCAACAGGCCACAGTTTGGTTACACTTTCAGCGGAGCATGTCGAGCAAGCAAGTGAACTTGGCGCGATTCGCGCTTGCGGGGCATGCTTTCCAGCCCCGATGCAGCGAGCGCCCGAACTGGGACGACAAGCGATGAAGAGCCCGATCCGATCGAGCGCGCAGGCCGTGATGATGCTGGCATTGCCGCTGCTGTTGCTGACGCCCTCGTTGGCAACAGCTGAGGAGCAGCTGCCGTGGAGCTCGCGGAATACCCAGGGAGCTGGCTCCCAGCAGGATTATGGCGGCTATGAGCCCGAGCCCTACCAGCCACAACCCCAGCCACAGCCCAACTATGGGCAGGGCTCGGGCACCGGCAGCTCGGGCCAGAGCAATGGCTCCTACGGCTCCTCCTACTATGGCGATGAGCCGGCGGGCCAGGGCGGCTATCAGCCCGATCCTTATGGTCAGGCCGCGCAATTGCCGCGGCCGACGCGGCCCAGCTCCGGCTACGGCACGGGCCAGGACTATGGCAACGGACAGGCCTACCAGCCGGTTCCGGCCTATGCCCCCTCGGCTCCCCCCGCCTATGAGCTGCCACAGGCCGGTTTCAGCGTCGAAGAGATCAACGGCGCCGGGCACCGATTCTTCGGCAAGATCTCAGGCGGTGTCGCCAATGTGATCGAGCATGCCTTCCAGAGCCAAGGCCAGCCCAATGGCTACATCCTCGGCGAGGAGGGGGGCGGCGCCTTCATCGCCGGCCTGCGCTATGGCGAGGGCGTGCTCCACACCCGCGACGCCGGTACCCACAAGGTCTATTGGCAGGGGCCTTCCATCGGCTACGATTTTGGGGCAGAAGGCTCGAAGACGATGATCCTCGTCTACAATCTGCGCCAGCCAACCGACATCTACCAGACGTTCGGCGGTGTCGGTGGGCAGGCCTACATCGTCGGCGGCGTCGGCATCAACTACCTCGCCGCCGGCGATCTCGTGTTGGCTCCCATTCGGTCGGGGCTGGGATTGAGGCTCGGGGCCAATGTGGGATACCTCAAGTATACGCAGAGTCCGACCTGGAACCCGTTCTGACGGAGCATATTGCGGGGATATGGTGGCAGCCTGCCCGATCGTGACCGCGACGCGCGCGCAACTGAGGCGGGCTAGTGTCCTTTTGTCTCCGAAAAATGCGCTACGGAGGGTGCTGCGAGGATGAGCGTGTTTCGGCGACAGGACACTAGTGGAGCGAATTTGACAGTTGAGTCCCGGTTGCCGCAAGGCTCGTGCTCAAATGTCAAATTCAAAAGCTCCACTAGAATCATAAACTTGCTAGTGGTCCTTATAAATCCGACATTTGCTCGGGCGCGCGCTGCCAGGGGATGCAAATGTCGGATTTGGACCACTAGTACCCCCCGGACGATGGGCTAACCATGGTCCAGATGATCATGCTGGCGGCCCTCGGTTTCCTATTCGCAAGCCTGCTTGCGCTGGTGGTGGCGCCGGCCTTCCACGCCCGTGCTGTCCGGCTGACGACCAAGCGGATCCGCGACTCGCTGCCACTCAGCGAAGCCGAGATGCGAGCCGACAAGGACCTGATGCGCGCCGAGTATGCGGTCAAGGTCCACCAGCTCGAAAAACAGATCGACCAATCCAAGCTGAGCGCCCACCGCCAGTTCATCGACATCAACCGGCGCGATGCCGCGTTGAAGCGGCTGCGCGACGAATCCGAGCGGCTGCAGGCCGATCTGGAGGAGAATCAGAACGCGCGCCGCGTGCTCGAGCAGACAATCAATGACCGGTTGCCCAAGCTCGAAGGCCGCCTCGACGAGGCACGCGGCCTCATCAGAGCCCGCGACCAGGAAATCGGCGCACTCGGTCACGAGGCCGAGCGGCAGGCAATCGCCTTCAATGAGGCCCACGGCATCAATGCCCAGCTGCAAAGCGAGATCGAGCGATTGCAGACCTATCTGAGCGACATGCAGGGCCGCGACCGGCGGCGGGGATCCGAAGCTGGCCACGAGACCGATTTCGCGCTGCGCACCGAGCTCGAATCGTTACGCAGCAAGGCCCGTGACCAGGCCTCGCTGATCGACCGGCTTCAGTCCGCGATGGTGCAGGGCGGACAGCGGCGAGGCAATAGCCGGGCGGTCGTCCAGCAAGACGCCGAGAGCGCCGGCGGAGCCGAGACCGATGTGGTCGTGCTGCGCGCCAAGTTGGCCGAGCGGGCGGCCGAGATCCGCGGTTTGCAACAGGCAGGGGCCGCGGACGCCCATTCCGTTGCCTCGCACCGTCTGCGTGAGCTCGAGCAGCACAGCCGCGACCAGGCCGACGAGATCGAGCGCCTGAAGGCCGAGCTCGATCTTGCCCGTTCGGCAGCGGCAGGCGATACCGGCGTCACCGTCAAGGAATCGAGATCCTTCCTCAAATCCAAGCTCGAGCGGTCGCAATTGGATGCCGCGCGCGAGCACAAGACCGTCATGCGGCTCCGGGCCGAGCTTGCAGCAGCCAACGAGCGGGCCGCGCGCCAAGCCGCGCAGTTCATGGAGGAGATGCGCCGACTGTCCGCGCGCAGCATCTCTCCCCAACGAGGCGGGCCCGCTCCCGCCACGCGCGGCGTAACTCAGACAGCGACGCGGCCGCGCCCAACCCGCGCCGAAGCCGTCGTGACGATCAATGCCATCCGCCCCGACGCCACGTCACGGGCGAGGGAGTTGCAGCGAACGCTGGAGGCAAGCTTTTCGCCGGATCGGATGCAGCCGGCCAATGGTCACGACGCGGCGGCACCGATGCAAGCTGCACCTGCACCCGACCCGCGGAATGCGGCCGCCGAGCCCGATGGCCAGAGCGAGGCAGGTGACCGCCGGCCTCGTCTGCTCGACCGGCTGCGCAATTACGACGAATCCTGACTGTTGCGAGGCCTAAGCAGCGTTCGCCAAAGTGGTCATCCCGGACGGCCGGCCGCGACGGAGGCGCGCCTCCGGCACGACTGGCCGATCCGGGACCTTCGATGGCAAGGCGGCGCGTGTGGCGAGGATCCCAGGTCGCACATTCACGACGGAGGCGCGCTTTCTGCGCGACCGTGCGCCCGGGATGCCGGGTGGCTTGGGTTTTGTACGTAGGCCCCCCACACCCGTCATCCCGGACGGCCGGTCGCGACGGCGGCGTAACTCCGGCACGACTGGCCGATCCGGGACCTTCGATGGCAAAGCAGCGCGTGTGGCGAGGATCCCGGTTCGCACATTCGCGACGGAGGCGCGGCTTCTGCGCGACCGTGCGCCCGGGATGCCGGGTGGCTTGGGTTTTGTACGTATGCCCCCCACACCCGTCATCCCGGACGGCCGGTCGCGACGGCGGCGTACCTCCGGCACGACTGGCCGATCCGGGACCTTCGATGGCAAGGCGGCGCGTGTGGCGAGGATCCCAGGTCGCACATTCACGACGGAGGCGCGCTTTCTGCACGACCGTGCGCCCGGCATCACGGAGCTATTGAGCAGGTACACAGTGGCTGGCGGGAGTCGCTAGCCACTGCCGAGCACGAGATCGGCCGCCTTCTCGGCTGCCATCATCACCGTATTGTTGATGTTGACGGTGACCATGCTCGGGAAGATCGAGGCGTCGACCACGCGCAGGGCGTCGATGCCCTTGACCTTCAAGTCCGGCCCGACCACCACGTTCGGCTGCCTCGGGTCGCCCATCACGCAGGTCCCGCACGGGTGATAGACCGTCTCGCAGACCTCGCGGATGTAGGCTTCGATCTCGGAATCGCCCTGAACCCCGGGGCCCGGCGAGATCTCGGCGCGCGCGAGCCGGCGCCAGGTCGGCGTACCGCCCAGTCGCCGGCCGAACCGCAAGCCAGCCTTCAGCACCCGCAGGTCGTAGCCTTCACGATCCGAGAAATAGCAGAGGTCGATCAGCGGCTTGTCATGGGCATTGGCCGAGGCGAGACGCACCGTCCCGGTCGAGCGGGCGCGCGTGACGTTGGGCGAGGCTTTGACGCTGTTGGCGCCGCCCGCGAAGCGCAGGTGATCGCCGTACTTCTCGCGCACGCGCAGGCCGAAATGGAAGAGGATGTCGGGCGCCGGCGCATCCGGATCGACCTGCATCATCATGAAGGGCTCGAACGGCGTCTGCGTCCAGGTCCCGACCGGCTCGTGCAGATCCCAGACGATCGCCGCCGCAACGTGATCGAGCAGATGGCTGCCGACGCCGGGCAAGTCGGCCGTGACGGGAATGCCGTGGGCGCGCAGGTGCTCGGCCGGTCCGATGCCGGACAGCATCAACAGTTGCGGTGTCTGGATCGACCCGCACGCCAGCAGCACCTCGCGGCGCGCCATGATCCGGCCGCGCGAGGTCTCGGCTCCCACTGCCCGGCCGCCTTCGACGATCAGCCGGCTCGCCAACGTCTCGGTCCAAACCTCGAGATGTTTCGGCAGTGCGGCGAGCGGATGCAGATAGGCGACCGATGAGGAGTGGCGCACGTCACCCTTCGCATTCAGTGGAAACCAGCCGGTGCCAGGCCGGATGCCACCTTTCCTGAAGTCGTGCTTGGGCAAGCCCAGCTCGGTGCAGGCCTCGATGAACGCCGCGCTGACGGGATTGGTCCTTGCGATAGAGTCGACAGAGGTCCGCTCCTCGACCCGGGCGAAATAGCGCCGCACGTCCTCCGCGCCCCAGCCCTTGGCGCCGAGCTGCTCCCAGGTGGTGAAATCGCAGTCGGGCGGGATCAGGAAGGCGCAGTCGTTGTGGTTGGCGCAACCGCCCAGCATCTTGGCCCGGCTGTATTTCAGCGTCCGCGGCCCGCCCGTCAGCGGCGCCGCCATGAACCCCCATTCGGTGTCGGCGGTCTGGTCGTCCAGGCGCGACATCAGGATCGCCGCCGGGTCTCCTTCGTCGGCCTTGCCGGCTTCAATGAGGATGATGCGGCCCGCCGTCCGCTCGGCGAGGCGCCGCGCGAGAATGCACCCCGCCGATCCCCCGCCGATGATGAGGAAATCGCAGTGCTCAGTCCGCTCTTGGGTCGTCACGCGTCGCAACCTCTTGGCTGGATCTCAGGGCCTGATCAACGCAATTGCCGCCCGCACGATCAACCGATCCTTCTCCTTCTCCTCGACGGACAGGTCTTGATAGGGCAGCTTCTGCTCGGGCGGCGCCCAGGCTCCATTGCGCTCGACCCATCGCGTGTGAATGACGGCCGATGCAGCTTCGACGAAGCCGGCGTCGAGTGACTGGCCGCGTGCCAACGCATCCCCCACGACCGCAATCGCAACCTCGGCGGACGCCCTGTTCTCGGCCTGCCATTCGCTCGGCAGGTCCTGGTACGGCGTATTGGCGATATCGACATCGGTCTGGCCGGCATGTGCCGCAATCCAGGCCGCATCCTTCGTCGCCTTGAGGCGCGGCTCGTAGTCCCCGGTTGCAGGACGCCTGCGCGGCGTGCGCCAATCCTCATGCAGCACCGAGGCCAGCGCCTCCACCATCTCGGCGTGCGACTTGCGTTTTTTGCTCACACCACCACCTCCATGCAAGATGTCCGCGACCACGAACACCAGGCCCGCCAGCGCGGCAGCGCCCAGGATCCAGAGCCCTCGTCCAGCACCCGACATGCGAAACTCCTGTCCTCGGATCCTGGTTCCCGATCTCACCCGGGCATTCGCACGATCGTCAGCCCATCACTGATCGGCACCGTGGCCGAGCTGGCGGTCATGTCGGCCTTGATCATCTGCGTCACCTCGCGGATCGCAACCGTCTCGGCGTCGTGCTTCGAGGGGTCCGCCACGTCGCCGCTCCAGAACACGTTGTCGACCAGCACCAGCCCGGCTGGCCGCACCAGACGCCTCGCACGCTCGTAGTAGAGCGGATAGCGCTCCTTGTCCGCGTCGATGAAGGCGAGGTCGAAGCTGCCGGGCTCGAGGCTCGCGATCGTCTCGAGGGCGGGGCCCATGCGGAGCTCGATGCGATCGGCGAGGCCCATTTTCTTCCAGTGGCGGTTGGCGATCTCGGCAAAGCGCGGCTCGATCTCGCAGGTGACGATGGTGCCGCCCTCGGGCAGCGCGCCCGCCATCCAGGCCGAGCCGTAGCCCACGAAGGTGCCGATCTCGAGGCAGCGGCGCGCGCCCGAGATCCGCACCAGCATCGCCATCAACTGCCCCTGCTCGGGCGACATCCGCATGCCGCGCTCGCGCTCCGGCAACCGGTCCGCTTCCTCACGCTGCGCGCGCAACGCCTCGGGCTCGCGCACCATCTGCTCGGTGAAATAGCTTGCGAGCGCAGCTGGTAGACCGAGGGTGGCAGTCGACATCGGCGATCTCCTTGCAAGGCTCAGCCGATGCCGAGCATCAGCTTGATGTTCTGGACGGCCGCGCCTGAAGCACCCTTCCCAAGATTGTCGAGGCGCGCAACGAGAACGGCTTGAGCGTGCCGGTCGCTGCCGAACACACGTACCTCCAGCCGATCGGAATTGTCGAGCACCTCGGCCTC
>JANNSW010000418.1:0-8665 GCA_031403055.1 Hyphomicrobiaceae bacterium
GCGAATGCTCGATAGGCCGCGGCGCCGTCGCTGACCAGCACGGCCGACTTGGCGACGATCGGTCCCAGCACCGCCGCGATCGATTGCGTCGAGCGGTCATCGAGGATCTGATCCGTCGTCGCCTCGTTGCGGTCCCGTGCAATCAGAACGGGAATCTGCTCGGCGGACAGGCCGCGCTTCTTCGCCTTGCCGCCGCGTTTGCGCGCCGGGCGCGCGAGCTTGCGTGAGCCTTTCTCGGAATAGAGGAAATAGGTCTCGTCGGCTTCGACGGTGCCTTCAAGTGCCCTTGGTTTCAATGACTTGGGCTCCGTCAGGAACCGATGCCGCCAGCGGAATGCCGTCTCGACATGGATATCGAGGCGGGCCGCCACCTTGCGCAGAGAGATGCCGTCGACGAGCCCCTGGGCATTGCCGATCCACAACTCTCGCTTGTGCAGCTGCGCCAATGGCGTCTCGGTCAACGCATTGAATGTGACCTCGCACGCCTTGCACCGATAGCGCCGGAGGCGGTTGGCCGAGCCCCACTTGGCGATGTCGTCGGACTGGCAATGCGGGTAGCACGGCCCCGCCGCGACCCGGGCCTCGATGTCGGCGATCGAGGCGCAGCCGTCGCCCGGCTTTGCGGCCTCGACGATGGGCACGACTGTCGGTATGCTCGGTGGCGGAGTGGGCGTCGCACCTGCGCCGAGCCGGGTCCTGACCGCCGCATCGAGGGCCGCGAGTTGCGCCTGCGACAGCGCTTCCACGTCCCTCAACAACCTTAGGAAGTCCTTGTCCGTCACAACAATCTCCGCGCGAAATACGACGCGGGGAATCATGCACCAACATCATGGCCGAACAGCGCCTTGAGAATTGCTGGACGATCACGGTTGCGCGAGGATCGGGGCCCGACCGGGCTTTTGCAGCCAACCCCACACCCGTCATCCCGGCCGAGTGGCAGCCCTGGCCGATCGGTGCTGCTTGCGACCATCTCTGGCGCTCGAGCCGGGATCTTCGAGGCAAGCTCGGCACGATTGGCGAAGATCCCGGATCGACGCTGTCGCGCCGTCCGGGATGACGGGTGTGGATTGGGATCGGGTCGATATGCCAAGCCGGTCTTGCTCAGACCGCTCCGATCGCTCTACCGCCGCTTGCCGCCCACTTCGCGCGTCGCTGTCTCCCGGATCGAGAGGATCGAGATGCCCTCATTGGCCTTGTGCTCGCCTTCGGTGCCATCGAGCATCTGGAAGGTGCCGCTCTCGGGATTGGGGCCGGCGTGATGCAGGCCGATCACCGACCAGTCCTTGAACTCGAATACCGGGCTGCCGGAGCTGCCGCCTTCGGTTGGCGCGCGATAATGCAGATAGTGATACGGCCCACCCTTCGGGCGGCTGCCGCATTGGAGCAGCTCGTTGTCGGTCAATGAGATCGACCGCTCGCGCCCGCCGGGATGGCCGATCACGAAGATGCGCGTCTCACGCGGCTTGGGCTCCTGCTCGGAGATCGGGCAGGGAGCGATGCTCTCGGGCCGCGGATGCAGCTCGATCAGGGCGGCATCGAGCTGGCCGGGAGGGCTTTCCCAGCGGATCGACTTGCAGCTGAATATCCGAGGCGTCCCGCGCTCGCTGCCGTACTCGGGCTCGAACTCGATCTGCGCGGTCTTCTGCGTCAGCGCCCGGCCCGCGCCCTGGGTGTTGATTACATGGAAGTTGGTCAGCAGCATCGGCTCGTCGCCCAAGGATGCCGCGATATCGCCGCCCCGCACGATGAACCCGGTCCCGACCGGATAGCCGTTGCGCGAGACGAGGCGGGCGACCGAGTTGGCGCGCTCGAGCCCCTTGGCATACCACTTGAGCGGCATAGCCAAATCCTTGCCGAGCACCGCCTCGAAGATCGGATCGTAGGCCCGGCCCTTCAGCGTCTCGGCGGCGATGCGCTCGGCGGCGAGCTCCTTGCCTTGCAGCACGACGTGTCCACCCTTCATCCCGGCAAGGCGCAGATTGAGCGCGAGCAGGATCCGCCCGGCTGCGTCCTCGCCCGGCTTCACGCCCCAGACCTCGCGCAGCTGGCGCACGGTGCTGGCGAGATGGAAGGCGGTCACCTTCGGGTGGTTGGCGTAGACGCCGAACCATTTGGCGGCGGCCTCGTGGTTGCCGGCCGCCAGTTGGGCTTCGGCGAGCGTTGCCGCGGTCCAGGGATCGCCATCCCCGCTCGTGGAGGCATTGGGCTCCACCGCCGCGATCATGTTGCGCGCGAGCTCGGCCGACTTGCCGACGAACGGGGCTTCGATCCGGTCGATCTCGGCGCGCTTCAACATCGCGATCAGGTTGATGCCGTGCCAGGTGTGCTCGCCCGGCTGGGTCTGCCGGTAGACCGAGGCGTAGCTGGCAATCGAGCTGCGCAGCGCATCCTGCAGCGGTGCGACGGCGCGCCCTTCGCCGCGGTTGTCGATGTAGATCTGCTTGCGCGCCCGCCCCAACAGCCCGATCGCCTCCCCGAGCTCGCGCTCGTGCTTCACCTTGTCGAGGGAGGCGACCAGCTGCTCGAGCAAGGGAATGGCCGCATGCACCTGGCCACTTTCGATCAGCGCCTGCGCATAGACATGGCGTACGAGCGGATAGTCGTCACCCAGGCTCAGCATCTGTCCGGCGAAGCGCATCAGCGTCGGCCACAGCCGCTGCTCCTTCAACGCTTCCAGCAGCCGCTTGCAGTCGTCCTCGCCGAGCTGATAGCCGCTCGCACGGCAGTACTGCTCGAGCTTTTTGGCCGCCTGCTCGACGCCTTGCGCCGTTCCCCCTTTTGGAATCGCCCTCGCCGCCGCGATCACCTTGTCGATCAATGCATCGCTGTCGGCCTCGTCCCGGGAGGCGAGCTTGTCGAAGGCGCCAACCTCGTGCATCAGCTCGAGCAGGCGGAAGCTGGTCTTGTCGTCGATCGGCGCGCCGGTTTCCTTGGCGTGCCTGTAGAGCCGGTTCCAGCCATTGCGCAGCTCGCCGAAATTCTGTTCCTTGGCGGCTTTCTCGATGGCCGCGACGAGATCCAGCATTTGCTTGTCCATGGTGCTCTCCCTGACGCTTTCACTGGTGGAACCTGTAAAACGGTTTCCCCGCCTCAGCCGCCCGCCTCCTGCCACTTCGCTTCCCAGGGCGGCGCCGGCGGCGGCCGGTCCCGCGCTGAAAAATCAATGCCCAGATCGACGACACGGGCATCGCGAGCGAGCTCCCAAGCGGGTACCGCATAGTTGGCGATGCGGTGCTGGCCGGCGAAATGCAATCCGACCACGCGGCCGGTCGCGACATCGACGACCGCCGATCCGGAATTGCCGCCCAGCGTCGAAGCGTCGTGGGTGATGGCGCTCACCTCGTTGCCGAAGCTCTTGATGATCTGGTAGCCGCGCAACAGGCCGGGCTGCAGGCGCTTCACATTGAACACGCCGCCGAAGATGCGCATCATCATGGCAAAGTCCGAGCTCCGGTAGTCCTGCGCCGGATAGCCGATGACGACGACCTCGCGATCGGCAATGCGGTCCGGCTCGGCGGCTTCGAGCGCGAGCGGCGTGCGCGCTGGATCGAGGCCCTCCACCCGCAAAATCGCACAGTCCCAATAGGGATGGATCGCCTCGACCTTGACGACCCGGACCCGGACCGATTCCGGCGACTGCAGCTCGCGCTTGAAATCGACCACGGAGGATAGTCCCGAGATGAACTCGAGGTCACGCCGCCCGAGGCCACGGGCAAAGATCTGCGCGACATGGCGATTGGTCATCATCAATCCCGGCCCGACGAGAAAGGCGGTGCCGGCATAGGGTAGGCTCGGGTGATCGGGCACCTCGACCCGGCCGACGGCCCGGATCGCTGCTTGGATGCGCGCCCGGACATCGGGCAGCATCAGCTTTTCCCAAGGCGAGGGCGCCGCATGCACCTGGTCGCCGACCACATTCAAGACGGGTCGATACATCGGCTCGACGATCGCCTCGAGAGCGAAGTACTCGCTGTCGTTGAGCTCGGCGCCGCTGCGGGTCTTCTCCAGGCCCTTCAGGGCATCCTCGTACTCGCGTGAACTGGTTGCGCGCTGGCGCAAAGCCACATCGAGCGGGGGAATGGCGGACGTCCCGTCGGGCGCCCGCTCCAAGCTTTCCAAAGCTCCCCCGCGCGCGCTCCGCTCATGGCTCTCTGTGAAGCCGGAGAGGCGCTCGGCCCATTGTCGCCGCTGATCACTCACGTTCCACACCCCGCGGTTGCCCCGACCGAACTCTGGCGGCTCATTGACCAGCCGCTAACGCCTGCCCCCGGTATCGCGGCCGGGCGGGGGTGATCGCGTCGGGGCAGCAGCGGTCGCCGTGGCCTGCGGCGGCGCCGTCCGGCTCGCCTCGGCCCATCGCGCGCACATGGCTTGCCTGCCCTCGTCGGCCGCCGGCATCACGATTTTCTGCAGCAACAGCGCCGCCACGTATTCGGCGAGCCCACTCGAGATCAGGAAGCTCTTGCCGAGCGAGAGCGCGATCCCGCCGAAAGCGATGAGGGATTCCTGCGAGGCTTCCGCGGTCGGCACCGTTGCCTTGTCGCGCGTCGCCTTCATGGCGAGCTGGATCATCTGCCAGAGCTTGTCGCGCTCGGACGCGTCGGCTTCGTCACTGCCGCACAGCAGCTTCCTCACCTGCTCCTCGACCCGTCCGAATTGCCGGCGCCCCTGTCCGATCACCTCGCTCGGGGGAAACTCGTGGGCGCGATCACCCTCGCTCATCGACTCCAGGCTGACGCTCTCGTAGCGCGGATCGGCCCTGCATGTCGCCTGGACACCCAGGTTGTAGTAGAGGCTGTCGCGGTCGAGCCCCAGCAGATGCTGCCACACATAGCTGCCGCGTGCGCTCAGTGTGGCTGCCTCGCGGGCGGCTGCGTCGTTGCGTGGGTCTGCGCTCATCGAACTTGAACCTCCGTCGAAGGGGCACTTCTGGAACCGGCCTTGGCAGGGCAAGGTCGCTGGCGATTGTCGCGCAGGCAATGGCAACCGGGGATAACATCCTGCGGGGCCGCCCCAAGAGCCCTTCGGGCCAAAGGGTTGAAAGTCAGCGCCGTTACGCGCCGCCTCACCGGGCTGCTGCCCGTCTCGAACTGGCCGGTGACCAAGAACACCCTCCCGGATCGCAGTCTCTAGGGAGTTTTGCTTAGCATTCTTTCCGGGCCGCGTCGATACTTACCCCAAACCGCGGCAATAGGCTCCGGCGCGAGACAAACGGGCGCCCGGCATACCGGGACGCCCGTCAGAGCACTAGTGCTCTGACGCATTCATTTGGTACACTAAATCAATCAGTCAGAACACCAAGGCGGATCCTGGCGCGTCGGGGCGCGGATGCAAGGGGGATCGCGTGCCGCCAGTCGAATTGCTCGCCTTGGGGTCGGCCGTCTGCACGGCGCTGGCGGGCGCGGTGATGGCGAAGCTCTCGGGCCGGGTCCATCCGGTCGCCGCGACGCGCTGGAGCATGATTTTTGCCACCCTGATCGCGACCGCGGGTGCGCTTGTGGTCGGTGGCTTTGCGACGCTCGACCCGACCAGAGCGGGGCTGCTGGCGCTATCGGGATTCTTCGCCATCATCGTCGCGGGCCCCGGCTACTACACTGCGATCTTCTCGCTGGGAGCGCGCAGGGCGCTGCTCCTCTTCTCGCTGAATGCGCCGCTCGCGGTCCTGCTCGGCGTCCTCCTGCTCGGCGAGCGGCTGCGGTCCAATGAGCTGATTGGGATTGGCATCATCGTTGCCGGTGTCGCGCTCGCGGTGCTGTTCGGGGGACCTCGCGGCGTTGGCGTCGGGACAGGTCTCAGCGAGCGGACGACCGCGGCCGGGGTTGCCGGCGGGCTGATCGCGGCGCTCGGGCAGGCGGCCGGCAACATCGCGGCGCAGCCGGCCATGGCGGCCGGCGTCGAGCCGTTCACGGCCAATGTGGTGCGGGCGGGCGTCGCAGCGCTCGCGTTCTCGGCCTTCAGTCTGTTGCCGTTCGGCCGCCGCATGGGTGCCGAGCCGGTCGCGCGGCGTGATCTGGGCACCATTGCGCTCTCCGCCTTGATCGGCATGGGGGTCGGCATGTCGATGATGCTGGCAGCACTCGCGGCCGGTCATGTGGGTGTCGTCTCTACACTCGCCGCCACCACGCCGGTCGCGATCCTGCCGATCGTCTGGTTCCAGACCGGTCGCGCGCCCGCCTGGCAAGCCTGGCTCGGGGCGGCGCTGGTGGTGGGGGGGACGGGGATGATTTTCCTGTAGGCTGAAATTGTCAGCCGCCGCCATTCTTCGCGCGCTGGCTCGCCAGCTCGGCGCTTTCGCGTTTCAGTGGGCGCGAGACGGGACAGACCTCCTGCACATATCCGTTCAGCGTGTTGACGAGGCTTTCGCGCACGAGCGCGTAGTGGATGAACTGCCCCTTCTTTTCGCCGGTGACGAGGCCGGCCGCCTCGAGCAGGGCCAGGTGCTTGGAGATCGAAGGTTTCGAGATGTCGAAACGGGCCGCGATCTCGCCCGCCGTCAGGCTCGACGCCGACAGATAGGCAAGGATTTTGCGCCGCACCTGCGACGACAGTGCCTCGAACACGGCATCGATCATTTCACAAATCCTAATTTAGCCAGTTGACTAATTAGCTATTCAAGCGCATACGTGTGTTAGCCAATTGGCTAATTAAGACATTATCTAACACGGAGATCGGAGTCACGCAATGCTCTTGCACCAGGACACCATCATGCTGGCGACCTACGCGCTCTACGTCGCCGCAAGCCTCGGCATCACCTACTGGGTGGGCCACAGCCTCCACTCGAACGGCCGTGTCTTTCTCGTCGAGAATTTTTCCGGGCGGGAGACGCTCGCCGACAGCATCAACCACCTGCTGCTGGTCGGCTTCTATCTGATCAACATCGGCTTCATGTCGCTGGCGCTGCGTTTCGGCGGGCGTCCCGGCACCCCGGTCGAGGCGGTCGAATACCTCTCCACCAAGATCGGCCTCGTGATCGTCATCCTCGGCCTGATGCACTTCTTCAACATGCTCATGCTGATGCGCTTCCGGCGCGCACGGCTGTTCCAATTGGTCGAGTCGCGCACTGGCTTGGCATCTCCCGGTACGAGCTCCGAAGCCGGATCGAGCGCCTGATCGTCTGTCACTTCCCGGAAAGGCAAAGCCTTTGTCCCCTCGTCATCAAACAACACTGCCGCATGCCGCGCTCGGGATACTGGCCGGAGGATTGACCGGAACGGCGCTCATCTGCCTTTGGCCTGTTGCTGGGTACGTCATGAGCATTGTTGCGTCCGGCGGGCCAACGGTTTCCGCAGGGCACATGCCCTCAGTGATGCTGTTGGTTCCCATCGCCATCGCGGTCCTTGGCACATGGGTGTTCGGTCTGGTCATTTGCGCCCCGATCCCCTGGCTTCTCCTGCACGTGCTGGGACTGCGAGGTTGGCTCACGGCTGTGGGTTTGGGAGCGATCGAGACGTTCGTCGTGGTGCTGGGATTGAGCACGCACGGGTTCGGTCTGTTGCTCGGCAGTGGCAAATTCTCGGCCGGCGATGCCAACGGGCAGACGGTCGTCGACAACGTATTGACACCCTATGGCTGGCAACGAGCGAGCGAGAGTGCCGCCTTGCTTGCGGTCGCAGGAGCCGTCGTCGGCTTCGTCGTGTGGCGTACGGCATACCGTCGCAACCTCACATCTCAGGAGACCTGACACTCATCGGCGACCACCGGCGCACGCTGCTGCCGCGGACGGCAGCGTCGCTGTCCATCCAGCCGGACCGGCCTCGATCACAGCCCGCGTTACCGTTTCCCCTCGCCAACCGGTGTCCAGCGATAGATGTCCGCCAAACTGATCAGGGCACCGAGCGTCGGCAAGTCGAGCGACGCCGCAAGGCCGACCAACTCCGTCGGCTGCCAGTTGCCGGCGCGGTCATGGCGCGTGACCAGGGCCTTGTCCTGGGCGACGGTCACATAGTGCTGGCAGTTCGGGATGCTCTTGTAGGCTTTGAGCCGCCAGGCCTGGTCAGCCTTCGTGTTGCTCCGCGAAAGCACCTCGAACAGCACCAGGCCGTCGTCGGTCACCGGCGAGGCTTCCCCGGATGGCGCTGCCGCCAGCACCTGAACGTCGGGCTGCGGCAGGCTGCGCGGCGAGACCGGCACACGAGTGCCGATGCCGATCAAGGGCACCCAGGGCACGTCATGGGCCGCTTTCCAGTTGCCCAATGCCGTGCAGATGTTGCCCGCGATGATCTGGTGGAAATTCGTCGGCGACGGACTCAAAATGGCTACTCCCTCGATCAGCTCCCATTTCTCACCCGCCGGGCGCGTGTCGGTGAAGTCGAGGAACTCCTCGATGGTCATCTGGTCGGCTTCGGCCAATCGGGATCGCATGGTGGGGCTCGCGTCAGGGCAACTGCCGAAAAGCGCAGGATCATCACACTCTATCACCACTGGCCATTCGAAGCACCAGCGCCGTGCCATCTCAGAGCTGCCGATAGACCCGGTTCAGCTGCCGCTTCGGGTGCTCGGGGCTCATCCAAAGCTCGATCACAGCTCGCGTTACCGTTTCGCCTCGCCGACCGGCGTCCAGCGGTAGATGTCCGCCAGACCGATGACGGCACCGAGCGTCGGCAAGTCGAGCGTCGCCGCAAGGCCGACCAACTCCACCGGCTGCCAGCCGCCAGCGCGGTCATGG
>JANNSW010000419.1:0-10180 GCA_031403055.1 Hyphomicrobiaceae bacterium
GCAACGGCCTCCAGCGTTTTGCCGCACCCCCGGCCGGCTCCGATCGAGCGGGCGGCGACCCGGATGCCGGCTCTGCCTTTGCGCCGGCCGGCCGAGCCGTTCGAAGTTTTGCGCGCGCGCGCCGCGGCGATCGCGAGGCACTACGGCAAGCGGCCAATCGTTGCGCTCGTCTGCCTCGGCAGTCGCGACGACGACGCCGCCCGAGCCGAGTTTGCCGCGAGCCTTTTTGCCGTGGGCGGCATCGAGACCCTGGCGATCCGGGCAACGGAGTCTGGGCTCGAAGCGACCTTGGCGCAATCCGGCGCAGGCATCGCCTGTCTCTGCTCGTCCGACGCGACTTATCTGCGGGAAGCCGAAATCGCTGCGCGCGCCTTGAAGGCGGCGGGCATGCGCCTCGTCATCCTCGCCGGCCGACCCGGCGAGCGGCGGGCAGCCTACGATGCCGCGGGCGTCGGCCTCTACATCCATCGCGGCGCCGATGTGCCGGCAGCGCTCGCCGTCGTGCTCGATCACCTGGAGGCTGCAGTATGAGCAAGCAGACGACCCGCACCGCCCAGATGACCGGCGGCTGCCAATGCGGCGCGCTCCGCTATGCCCTCTACGTCGCGCCCGCTCATACCCACATCTGCCATTGCCGGATGTGCCAGAAGGCCGTCGGCGGTCCTTTCGCCGCGCTTGCTCCGGTGCCTGCTGCCCAATTCGCCTGGACCCGCGGCACGCCCCAGACCTACGACTCCTCCAACATCGCCGCCCGCGATTTCTGCGGCACCTGCGGTACGCCGCTGACCTATCGCGGGCTTTCGGGCAATGTGAACGTCTCGGCCGGCAGCCTCGATAATCCGTCCGCCGTCCGTCCGGATTTCAATCTCGGCGTCGAGAGCCGCGTCACCTGGCTGCAGGAGATCGCCGCGGTGCCGGACCGCCTGACCGTCGATGATTTTTCCCCGGAGCTGCTGGCCAGCATCGTCAACTACCAGCATCCAGACCATGAAACGCCTGCTGACTGGACGGCGCCCGATCCGGTGCCCGCGCCCAAGCGCAGACCGGTTTGAGCACTTTCCACGGGCTCGGCGGCACGCCCGTGTCTTTCACTTGCAGCTTGCCCTCGACGACCGATGCAGGAGCCTGATGCCATGTCCAAGGGATCGCGAGCTTTTTCCGGCGGATGCCAGTGCGGCGCCATCCGATTCCGCGACGCGCGTGCGCCTGACGACGTCTATGTCTGCCATTGTCGCATGTGCCAGAAATCGGTCGGCGGACCCTTTGCGGGCTATGCCGTCGTGCCGGCCGCCGACTTCGTCTGGACGCGCGGTCAGCCGGACGAATGGGCAAGCTCCTCGATTGGCGTGCGCCAGTTCTGCGGCGCCTGTGGCACGCCGCTCGGCTATCGCTATTTCGAGGGTGACGAGGCCCGGCGCCAGCTCCTGACGACCGGCAGATTCGATGAGCTCGCCAGCCAGCAGCCAGCGGTGGAGGTCGGCGTCGAGAGCAAGCTCGACTGGGTCGACCGGTTGCGCACCCTGCCGCGGCAAGACACCAGACAGGCGGTCGGCCCGGAGCAATTCGCGCGCATCGTCAATTTCCAGCATCCCGACCACGATACGCCGGAGGACTGGAAGCCCGGTCCTCCCCAGAGGTGAGCCATGACCGATCGTAAGCCATTGTTGAGCGGAGGCTGCCAATGCGGCGCCATCCGCTACGCCGCCTACGCCGTGCCGCAGCCCGCCACGATATGCCACTGCCGCATGTGCCAGCGGGCCGTCGGCGGCCCGTTCCTCGCCTCCGCCGCCGTCGGCGATCGTGATTTCGCCTGGACGAGGGGGGCCCCGGCGACATTCCAGAGCTCATCGAAAGGCTTGCGCGATTTCTGCGGGGCGTGCGGCACCCCGCTCGCCTTCCGCTTCGTTGGCGGCACGACCGTCGATTTCCACTTGGCGACGCTGGACGATCCGACGCTCATCCGCCCCGCCCGCCAGATCGGCATCGAGAGCCGGCTCGGCTGGGTCGACGGCCTCGGGTCGCTGCCGGGCCAGTCGACGCAGGAGAATGCCGGCCAAGCCCATGTGACCTCGCTCACGAGCTTCCAGCACGTTGATGGCGTTCGTTGATCAGCAGGTCCTGATCGAAGGCCCCGAAGTTGACGCCTCCCCGCTCCAGTGCTCTACCTCTCGCCCGGGCCGGCTTAGCTCAGCTGGTAGAGCACCTGATTTTTAATCAGGAAAAACGGCAATGTTCTACATCTGTTCCAAATCATCCTCGCCCGGCTCGCCCGATGATTCCCGCTTAACTCCCTGATATTGCAAAAATTATCCACGAACCATTGCGTTGGCGAGAGGCGACGTGATATCGAGCAAGGCGCGGCTGCTGTGGGCCAGGTGTGGGCCAGGAGTTCACCAGATGCCTAGTGTGAAGGCCAACCACGAGGCCATCAAGGCGCTCGTCTGTCCAGCCGGGAAGGAGCGGGAGCGCTTCGTTGTCGAGGGCGTTGCCGGGCTGTCCGTGAGGGTCCGTAGCTCCGGCGCCAAGGCGTTTTTCCTTCGGTACCAAATCCGAGATGCGAGCGGGAAGCGCGTCTTCCATGAGAGGCCACTCGGCCCGATCCCGCCGCTCATGCTCGCGCAAGCCAAAGACCATGCAACGCGACTCATGGCGCGCGTCCGCCTCGAACGCACTGACCCGCTTGCCCCCCCGCCGCCAACTCCCCCGCCTGCGGATAGGTTGACCGTCGATGCCCTGTTCGGGCGCTGGCGCGACGAGCACGGCCGGGTGAAGCTTCGGCGCTGGGAAGCTGAGGAAGAGCTTTACCGAAGGCACGCCCAACGCACACTCGGGCACCGCGCCGCCAGTGAGGTGACAAGGGCCGAAGCCCGCGCCGTCACTGAGGAAGTCGCCACTCACGGCGGTATTGCCGCGAACCGCCTTCTCGCGCGGATGCGGGCCGTCTGGAATTGGGGGATGACACTCGACCTTGTCGAGGTAAATCCATGGCACCGGCTACCGACACTTGCGACTGAGCATCCGCGCGAGCGCGAGCTGAGCGAGACGGAGCTTCGCGCCATCTGGCGAGCCCTTGTCGGCAATCCGCCGTGCGACCGCTCCATGGCTATCCTGCTACAGCTCGCGATCTTGCTCGGGCAACGGCCTATAGAGCTCGTTCGCGCGCGCAAGGCCGACCTACACGAGGAAGCCGGGCTGCTCGCCTGGACGATCCCGAGCCGGTCAGCGAAGTCAAAGAAGCCCCAGCGCGTGCCGCTGCCGCCACTATCGACCGCACTGTGGCGCGAAGCCATCGCTTTGTCGCCCGAGGCATCGCCGTTCGTTTTCCCCGGTCGTGGCGCGCCGGGCAGGCCTATCGACGCCAAAGCACCGACGCATGCCATGCGCAAGCTGCTCGACACGCTCGGCATAGAGGACGCTCGGCTGTACGATGCCCGCAAGACTGTCGGCTCGCAGTTGCCGCGCCTTGGCACACCGGAGTCGACGGTCAGTCGCGTGCTCTCACATGCTCAGACGGGCGTTACTGCGAGACACTACATGGCGTACGATTTCTTGCGCGAGAAGCTAGAGGCGCTGGGCTTATGGGAATATGAGCTTCTGCGGATCGTCGCCCTCCCGTCCTCCGACTCATAACCCCAGCGCCTTGACCGGATTGCGCGTGAACAGCTCGGCTTCGCGCACGCAGGTCTGCACCATAGACAAGCTCCGGTGCCGCGTCTGCCTCGCAATATCGATCGCCTGCACACCGGCCGCTGCAGCGGCAGTCGCGAAACCCGCCCGAAGGCTATGGGACGAGACGCGAGCCGCGATCTCTCGAGCTTTCTCCGCGTTCTGTCCTTCGGCAAGTGAGGCCTCATACACGCGCTTCTTCACGATCCACGCGACTGACCGTGTCGTCAACCGCCCTCCAATGCGGCCGTGGCGAGTGATCTCGCGGAAGGCCGCGCCATCAGTAAATGTTGCAGCCGCAACCCAGCGCTCGATGGCGGCGGCTGCGCACATGTCGCTCCCCCTCGGGATGGCGACAATCGCGCCCTCGCCGGTCTGGTCAGACTTGCTCCTCAGGATCACGATCCGCACGCCAGCGGGCTCGATGGAGAGCAAGCCGCGTGGCGCATTGCGGCGACCTCACGCTCGACCGATCCAATGTCGAGGCCGACGAGCTCGGAAACACGAAGCGCACCGGCAAAGCCCGTCAGCAGCAGCGCGCGGTCACGAAGCCCGGCCAGCGTGTCCGGCAGCCCGGCACAGACGCGGCGAAGAAGCGGCACCGTCAAGGCGTCCACGCGCTTCGGCGGCTTGCCGTGCGCGCACCGCAGTGGCACGACCTCCATCCCGACGAGGCGCCGATCACGCCGGCCGAGCAGGCTGCGGCCCGTGCGTTGATCGCAGGCGAAGCTGGCGTGCTGGGGCTCGATCGGGACCTGGGCTTCGTGATCCTGCACCGCGCCCAATCCGTCTTGCTGCTGCTCGTCACGGTCTGGCGCGAGACCAACGAGATGTGGGAGTGCGTCTACGTGAAGGACGCGGCGAGCGCCGATGCCTATCGCCTAGCCGCCGGCCCGGGCCAGCTGAGGGCGACCTTCTGCGTGTGGGAGCTGGGCGTGGTCGGACACGAGCGGCAGGCGTGGGTCCGCTATCTCCGCTCCGACCGCAATGATGCGGAAAAGCGCACCTGCTTGGCCGACCGCTTTGCTGGAGTTGTCTAAAGCATTCCCCGACGAAGGGGCTACCGGTTCGTCGACAGAAAATTCGACCAAACAAGAGCTTATACCGACCCGCGGAAACTAAGGCTCTTGGCCAACTCAGTATTTGAGGATCTGGTTCCAATTCTTTCGCATCAGAACGCGCTGTCTCCGAGCGGAGCGGACTCGGCACTACAATTCCTGGTGGAATGTCAGCTTGTTGCCGAAGGGGTCGTCGATCGTCACTTCTTTCGTGCCCCTGGGCGTCTGCGCCGCTCCACCAGGCTTGGCATAGCGATAGCTCTTGGCCGACAGCTCCTTGCAGAGGGCATCCACGTCTGATGTTGCGATCCGTATCGCCGCGCCGGGGCATGCATCGCCATGATGCTCGCTCAGATGCAGCACGCAGCCGGATCGCGAGAGGCCCATGTAGAGCGGGAAGTTGGCGCCGAACCTGTGCTCGAAGTCGAGCTTGAAGCCGAGGAAGTCGCGATAGAACTCCTTGGCCTTCGCCTCGTCGAACATGCGCAGCACCGGAGTGATCGCGCCGAGACTGGTCATGCGGGGGTACTCCTGGACTTCAAGTCACCGAGCTGCATCGCGAGCCCGCGCGGGATCCGCTTCCCGGCATCGAAGAATGCGGGACCGACGAGCGGCCTTTCGACATCGCGGATGCGGTCACGCCCCCGTTTACCGCCGCGCTGAGCCAATCGCCAGGCTCGTCGAAGCGGCAACGCCGATACCGCGTGCGAGTCGGCTTGTACGGACGCATTGCTGGTGAGGCAATCCGCCCCGTCTTTCACTGGGAGCCGATCGAGATCCCACCGAAGTTGCCGCCAATCGACACGTTGGAACCTGAAGTAGAACTATCAGAACTAGGCAAGTTGGTTTTCTTCTTTGTGTTTGCACTAGTGTTCTTGCGGTTAGATGCGCTTTTTTTCTTGATCTTGGGTTCGGGGCGCGGCTCCTTACTCTTGGTCGAAATAATTTTTTTCCGGCGGCCCGATGTCAATCCGGTTTTGTTTTCTCTTGTTGAAGACTCGATACTTTCGCCGTCGTTCGCGCCGGGTTCAATGCGATCAGGGACCGAGCAGGCCGGAGATAGAGCCTCGCGCAGTGTTGACAGTAAGGCGACAGGGACAATACCAAACTCTTGCCCAGTCCCGTTGATCTTGATTTTGAGGCGCCGAGCGATCAAGCTGTCCAGCGCTTCTTGGGATGCTGGACCCCAGTTTCCATCTGGGACGACGCGAAAACAGCTCAGCCGCCCCAGTTCGGTCTGAATTGCAAATGCTGTCTTTCTGTCGGCAGTGAGATCCACAATGGCGACAGTGTCTTTCCGCGGGTCAGATCCGGTACCCATCTCTGCGGTCGCGGTCTGTGTGGTATGGAGCAATGCGATCGGCTGCGCCACAGGCTTTACATAGGCGGACGCATCGGCCACGCCAGAGTCCGAAGTTGCATTGACTGTATCGTCCTCTTTCTGAGCCAACTCGGCGCGAAGATTGGTTAACTCCGTGTTGAGCGAGGCAATGACTTGGTCGGTATCGTTCGAGGTCAACAATGGCGGCGAGGCTGGTGATTGTGCCAAGTTTAAATATATCTCCGATCCACCCAGTGAACCATAGATAAATGGTTCCTGTTGTTGCTGGGTGTAGTGTAGCACATCATCACGAACGCGGCCAAACAGCAATCTTACATCTAAGCCCGGCTGAGATAGATGCTTGATCAATGACGCTGCGTATGGACTGTTGGTTGCTCCTGAACCGTCGCTGGCGACCGTTCCCTCTCTCGAGGCAAACGCCACGAGTTCGTTGGCGCCCGGTTCTACGCGCGCAAGCCCTCGACCGACACTCCTTGTTGATTTATTGCTGGTTAGCTAAAATGGGTTGTTTCGGCATGCATCGAGAATAACCAGGCGCAACGTTGATGCTCCCGAAACTGCTACGCGAAGGCTGCTCATATTGACTGCTTCGAACTCCACATCAGTTGCTCTCGCAAGACTGGCGTCAACCGGGATAAGATAGTTTTGTCCTTCCACCTCGACTCCATGGCCAGCGAAGTAAATCAACGCAGTTTCAGATTTCTCAGCAAGAGGGCTAAAGTCCTTCAAAGCATTGCGAAATGACGAATGATCAACATCGAGGAGAAGTCTTACTTCATCGAACCCAATTGACCTGAGTGCAGCCGCAACTGAAATTGCGTCATTGCGGGGATTGAACAGCTCACTCGCATAAGTGTAGGTTGCATTGCCGACAACCAGAGCTACTCGCTTAGAGGCGAGCGCATGACTGGGCGCTACAAGGCAAAACGTGAAGACCAATGATAACACTACCATGCGTGTCATGATTTGCAGCTCCCACCCGCACGCTAAACTGAACCTCACAAACTGTTCATAGCCGCTTCAATCGAACCATGGCAAGGCTCGATGCACCACATTGTCAGCGCATGTGAGTGCATACAATCTGACTGCGATCGCTCGTCGCGCGGATCCAAGAAATGCGACCCACTCGACTACACGACAAAGGTCGTGCAGTGGCAACCAATGCGTGCTGATTTCGACTCCGGCTCACACACCATTGCCCTCGGTACCGGATGCAATCGTTGATGGCAACACACTGCTCGAGGCGGTGAGGGCGCCTCCGGTAAAGCCCGATTCAGCCGATCGAGGGACGCGCCTTAAGCGAGGACCAAACTCGTTCGGCTCCTCCAGCTGATCTCGATGAAGCCGCGATAAACGCACTTTTGGCTTTGGTCGTGGATGCCGCGAGTGACATCATAGCCACAGGCGAGGCAGTATCCTGCGCTGACGTCGCCGATCCGTTCTGAGCGGTCGCAAATTTGAGATCTCAGTCCTCGTGAGCGACGAACTTCAGAATGGCCACTGCCGAAAAGTCGAGACGCGGCTAGTTCTGAGGTTCGCCTGCGCGATATTCCGCCAAGAGATCGTTGGCTTACTGTTTTTGGTTCATAAGGCAGAGCGTGCGACCTACTTCGCTTGCACGCTCGAAGTGATCGAGGTCACCACCTTCGAGGCCATATTGAACTGCTCGACGCGATCCGTGATGCCGTGGCGCTGCGCGATCCATTGGAAGTCGGTGTAGACGGCCCACACGTCGCCCTTGTCATCCTGCGTAACCAACAGCCGTACGGGCCAGTCGAGCCCGGCGTTGGGGTTCGCGGTGATGAACTGGGTGCCGAGCGGCGGATTGCCGAACGTCAACAGCGTCGAAGGGCGCAACTTAATGCCGGCATCGGCAGCCAGTTTGGACTGGTCGACGCTGGAAAAGAACATGATGCCCTTTGCCGCAATATCGGCCTTGATGCGGGCGACCGTCTCGTCGACTGAGTAAACGCTCTTTGAGCGGACGACACCGTCGCCAGCAAGGACGAGTTTCGCACTTTGGGCACGCATGGTGACGGTGCCGGCAAAGGCAATGCCGGTTGCGACGGCTGCGATCGAGAACAGTTTTACAAGACGTGGTGACATGGAAAGTTGGCTCCTTGTTGCGGCTCACGCGCCGGTCGCGTCAGCGATGGATGAAGGTATGAAGTTGTCTGGCTGCGAGCTGAAATATCGATTGGCTAGCGTATCGATGCCAGGCGGCTATCACGCGGTGCGATCGATTTGACTGGCGAGGGCGGCCGCGATGGCGAGTGCGACGCCGACACCGGCGACGCAGGCCGCCCACCCAAAGTGCACGAACAGCTGTCCTAGGATCGCGCTGCCCAAGAGACCGCCTAGGAAGTAACAGGCGAGGTAGATGCCGCTCGCCGAACCTGGATCGCTCGTCGCCGCGCGTCCGACGAAGCCGGTGGCGGTGGCTTGCGCAAAGAAGGTCCCGACACCGATCAAAGTGAGCCCGGTCAGAACCGGCGCCAACTGGGGCAGCAGCAGTAGCGGCAGTCCGGCACCGGCGAATACCAAGGCGGCCCACAGCGTATTCCGCGTGCCGATGCGTGCGACAAGCCGGCCGGCGAGCGGCGTCGTCAAGATCGCCGGCAGGAACACAAAATAGACGAGCCCGACCGACATCATGCCGAGTACCAGCGGCGGCCGCACCAGGACGAAGTTCACGTAGGTGAAGGTGCCGATGAAGGCGAACAGGATGCAGAAGCCGATGGCGAAGGTCGCTCGCAGCGGGCGATTGCGCAGGTGCTGTCGCCAGATCGTCGTGGGTGATTTCGGCGCGCCCATCGCGACCGCCATGTGCCGCATGCTGTTCAGAGTAAAATAGACCAGGACCGCGCCGGCGAGATTTAACAGGGCGAACAGGTAGAAGTTGGCCGCCAGACCCAGTGTGTCTGCGATCGATGCCGACATCAGCCGTCCGAACAGGTTGCTCGCGACATTGCCAGTGATGTAGGCCGCGAACGCAGCCGAGGTCGCCGGTCCAGACGTCTCTTCCGCGAGATAGGCGAGCGTCAGTGTGAAAGCTGCCGACATGAACACGCCCTGGATGATCCGCAGCAGAGTGAATGTGGTCAGGTCCGGCGCCACCGCCAGCAGGGCGGTCGGTATCGACAGCAGGGCGAGGCTTGCCACCACGCCGCGACGCCGATCGATCCTGGAGCTGAAAAACGCAACGGCGAGGCCGGCAACCGCCATGCCAAACGTACTGGCATTGACGGCAGTCCCCATAGCGGCTGGGCTCACGCCATAGGCGGTGGCCAGCGACGGCAGGATTGCCTGCGTGGCGAACAGGTCGACCACGGTCAGGAACGCGATCAGACCGATCACGAGTTCGCGTCTGAAAGATAGTGCGGTCGTCGGCGGGCTGCCCTCGCCGCCTGGCAGTGCGGCAGCTGCGGATCGCGGCATGATAAGTCCTCCACGCGCCGGAAATGAACTCAGGCGCAGCACCGCTCGAAACCGGTGCTGCGCCTGCAATCTCACATCGTCTTCTGTTCCATCTTGTCGTGCAGGATGTCGGCTGACAGCAGTACTGCCGGCTTCTTCGAGGTGTTCTTCCACCAGTGGTTGGTTGCGTGCGTCTCGCGCGCGACGTCACCGGCCTTATGGACGATCGGAACGGCGCAGGTGCTGGCATATTCCACGATCGAGCCGGACACGATGTAGATGATGGCCGGGCGCTCCTCGTGGCTGTGCCAGGCGACGACGCCGCCGGGCTGCACGACCAGCTGTCGCAGGCGGAACTTGGTATCCTTCAACTTGAGCGCCTCCTGGGCGAGGTCGATCGAGGCGATCACCTTGTCGGTGACGTCCTTATGGGCCGTCGCCCCTGGTTTCTGGCCATCGGCCGTCACTTTGTCGGCGGGGCAGGAGCCGGCGTGAGCCGCACCGGACATCAATCCGAGTGCGGCGATCGCGCCGACGGCAAGGGCGCGTGCGTTGCGAAAGGTTGTCATGGGGTATCTTCTCCACTGGTTAGGGCTAGAGCAGCACTTTTTTGTGCAGCGACAGGAAACACAATGCTGGAATGAACGGCGCAACTGAAATACTGATCCGGCTTTGAGTCGATAGCGGTGCGCTATCG
>JANNSW010000420.1:0-6213 GCA_031403055.1 Hyphomicrobiaceae bacterium
GCGATGCGGCCGAGCGGGTTGATGCCGGTCGCGAGGAGGGCGCCACGGGCGTGGAAGGTGCCGCCTACCGTGTGTGCGGTCACGCCATCCGTCCCGTGCTCGATCCGCTCGACCGGCGTCTCGAGCCTGAGCATCGCGCCAGAAGCTTCGATCATGCGCCGGCAAAGCTCGGTGACGCCACCTTCCAGGCTGTCGGCCCAGGGCTTGGCGATACCGTCCGGCGTGCAATCGTCGTGGGCGCAGGAGTGCAGGAATTCCGACGCCGGCGTCAGGCGCTTGTCGCCATTGCCCGACAGCGCCCACCAGGCGCTGATCCAGTCGCGGCTCGCTCGGGGTGCGCGGATGCGGTCGAGATAGTCGGCGAGCGATACGCCGCTGAGCGGGCGGCCGTGCTCGTCCTCGGCGTGGCCCATTTTCAGCAGCGCCGAATCGGCTGCGAGGCGCGCCATCGCCTTGTCGTGGGTGGGGCGGTCTTTGATCGAGACGGGGCCATCGACATGGAGCGCGCCGTCGCGGAAGTAGCGCGTGGCCGTGATCGGATGGCGCGGGCGGAGCGCTATACCGTGCTGCTTGCAGAGCGCGCGGATGCGATGCTGCCAGGGCGTGATCCAGGCGCCACCGAAGTCGAGCGCTTCGCCATCGCCGCGGAACGGGCGAGTGAAACCGCGCCCGCCAACGCGGTCGCGGGCTTCCAGGATCGTGACGGCGAGGCCGCGCGCGGTCAGCTCCGCGGCGGCCGTGGCGCCGGCGAGGCCCGCGCCGATGACGAGGATGCCGGAGTCGGTGCGCGACACGTCCCTACTCCCCTCCCGGCCCGATCGAGAGCAGCGCGGTATTGCCGCCGGTTGCGGTGATGTCGGTCGTCCGCACGCGCTCGATCGCGAACCTCGCGACGTAGTTGGGGCCGCCGGCCTTGGGGCCGGTACCCGACAGGCCTTCGCCGCCGAAGGGCTGGACGCCGACGACGGCGCCGATCTGGTTGCGGTTGATGTAGAGATTGCCGACGCGGGCCCGCTCCGAGACGAAATCGATCGTCTCCTTGATGCGGGTGTGCAGCCCGAGCGTCAGGCCGTAGCCGGTCGCGTTGATCGCATCGCACACCTTGTCGAGATGCCCCGCCTTGAAGCGCACCACATGCAGGATCGGGCCGAACACCTCGCGCTCGAGCCGGCCGATCGCGTCGATCTCGAAGGCCGCCGGCGCGACGAACGTACCGTGCCGGCACGCCGCGGGAACGGGAAGGTCGATCAACGTCTTGCCCTCGCGCTGCATCCTGAGCTTGTGGGAGGAGAGCACGGCTTCGGCATCGTCGTCGATCACCGGGCCGATGTCGGTTGCAAAGTCCATCGGGTCGCCCAGCGAAAGCTCCGACATGGCACCCGTCAACATCTCGAGCATGCGGCCCGCCACGTCCTCCTGCACGAACAGCACGCGCAGCGCCGAGCAGCGCTGGCCCGCCGAATCGAAGGCCGAGACGACCGCATCGCGCACCACCTGCTCGGGCAGCGCGCTCGAATCGACGATCATCGCGTTGATGCCGCCGGTCTCGGCGATGAATTGGGCGATCGCGCCGCCGCGCCGGGCGAGGCCCTGCAGGATGAGGGACGCCGTCTCGTTCGATCCGGTGAAGGCGACGCCGTCGACGCGCCGGTCCGAGACGAGCTTGGCGCCGACCTTGCCGCCGCCGCCCGGCAAGAAATGCAGCACATCGCCCGGCACGCCGGCCTGATGCAGGAGGCGCGTCGCCAGGTAGGCGGTGATCGGCGTCTGCTCGGCGGGCTTGGCGATCACCGCATTGCCGGCGGCGAGCGCGCCCGCGATCTGGCCAGTGAAGATCGCGAGCGGAAAGTTCCAGGGCGAGATGCAGGCAAACACCCCGCGCCCGTGCAGCTCGATCTCGTTCTTCTCGCCAGTGGGTCCTTTCAGCTCCACGGGTCCCGCGAACAGGCGGCGGGCCTCGGAGGCATAATAGCGCAGGAAATCGACTGCTTCGCGCAGGTCGCCGAGGGCGTTCCCCAGCGTCTTGCCGCCCTCGCGCACCATGAACGCCATCAGCTCGTGGCGATTGTCCTCGTAGAGATCGGCGGCACGATCGAGGATGCGGGCGCGGGCCGGTCCGCCGAGCCGATCCCAGGCGTCATGCGCCTGGCGGGCGGAGGTGAGCGCGGTCTCGATCTCCGCTTCGCTCGCCTCGCCAACCGCGCCGACCAGGATCCGGTGGTCGTGGGGCGAATGCAGGCGTTGCGAGGCATTGCCGGTCCGCGCGTGGCCCGCAACGATCGGGCCGACCGCGATCGGCTGCTCGAGGACCTCGCGCATCCGCTCGAGGAGCGGCTCGCGCACCACGCGCTCGGTCAAGGGCAGCCCGAGGCTGTTGCGGCGGGCGGGCGCAAAGATGTCGACGGGGCGTGGAATCAGTGGATGGGACTTCTGTCCAAGCTCCTCGGCGCGCTCGACCGGGTCGCGGATGATCTCGGCAACGGGAAGCTCGTCGTCGGCGAGACGGTTGACGAAGGAGGTGTTCGCTCCGTTCTCGAGCAGGCGCCGCACCAGATAGGCGAGCAGGTCCTCGTGCTCGCCGACCGGGGCATAGATGCGGCAGGGGCGCGCCAGCCGGTCGGCCGGCACCACGTCGCTGTAGAGCGCTTCCCCCATGCCGTGCAGGCGCTGGAACTCGAAGGGCAGGTTGCCCGCCATCGTATGAATGGCCGCGATCGTATGGGCGTTGTGGGTCGCGAACTGGGGATAGAAAATGGTCGGCTCCGACAGCAGATAGCGCGCGGCGGCGAGGTAGGAGACATCGGTGTTGGTCTTGCGCGTGAAGACGGGGAAGTCGGGCAGGCCGCGCTCCTGGGCCCATTTGATCTCGCTGTCCCAATAGGCGCCCTTGACGAGGCGGACCGGCAGCCGGCGGCCGGAAAGGGAAGCCACCCGTTTCAGCCAGCGCAGCACCGGCAGCGCCCGCTTGCCATAGGCCTGGACCGCGAGCCCGAGCCCGTTCCAGCCTTCGAGCTCGGAGCGCGTCAACACGTCGGCGAGGATCTGCAGCGTGAGGTCGAGGCGGTCGGCTTCCTCGGCATCGACTGTCAAGGTCAGCCCGCGCGCCTTCGACAGCTCGGCCAGGCGGAAAAGTTTCGGGCCGAGCTCGGCGCGGACGCGAGATTCCTTCCCCGGCTCGAAGCGAGGATGAATGGCGGAGAGTTTGACCGAAAGACCGGGCCTCGCCATCAGCTCGGCCTGGTTGCGCGATTTCCAGTTGCCGACCGCCTTGCCGACCGCCTCGATTGCTTCCACATAGCGATCGAAATAGCGCTCGGCATCCTTCTGCGTCCGCGCCGCTTCCCCCAGCATGTCATAGGAGTGACGGTAGCCCTTGGCCTCGTCGGCCTTGGCGCGCTTCAGCGCGGCCTTGATGCTCTCGCCATAGACGAACTGGTCGCCCATGATGCGCATCGCCTGGCGCATGGCCTGGCGGATGACGGGCTCGCCCGAGCGGGCGACGAGGCGCTTGACGATGCTGGTCGGGCCACTGCCGCCAACGTCCTTCAGTCCAATCACGCGGCCAGTCAGCATCAGCCCCCAGGTGGAGGCATTGACGAAAGCCGACTGCGAACGGCCCAAGTGCTTGGCCCAATTGCCCTGCAGCATCTTGTCGTCGATCAGCTGATCCGCAGTCTCGGCATCGGGGATGCGCAGCAGCGCTTCCGCGAGGCACATCAGGATCACGCCCTCCTCGGACGTGAGCCCATACTCATTGAGGAAGGCATCGATCCCACCATGCTGCTGGCGCCCGGCGCGAGCGGAATGGACGAGGCGCTTGGCAACGTCCTCGACCTTGCGCTTCTCCTCGAGCGTGAGCATGGCGCGCGAGATCAGTCCTGCGACGAGCCGGGCCTCGTCGGCCAGATAATCGGCCGCGATCTCGTCGCGCGGCGGCAACGGCGGACGGTCAGCCTCGGTGCTCAGGGCGGGCAGGCTCATGGCGGGTCTCCGGAGGAAGCGGGCGGCGCGGATGATTCGAATGATAGCAGAAGGGAGCGTGGGCTCCATGGGGGATGGCGGACGGTGTTTGGATTTGTGTGCTGAGCGCACCGGGAGGTTTGAAGAAATCCGACAAGCACAATCACCCGGCATCCCGGACGACGCCGACAGGCGGCGATCCGGGACCTCCGCCGCAAGCTCCGAGCTTGTCGCGGAGATCCCGGCTCGCGTGCCGGTCTCAGGGCGGACCTAAGCGGCACAAGCACGGGCGGCACTTGGCCGGGATGCCGGGTTGGAGAGGCTTGTCGTGCGGTGGGACCTGACACCGTGGGCAGATCGCACCGATTCGGGGCCGGCTGTCAGCTTGGCGGGCCACCCGATGAGGCTTATGGTCCAGCCGGTCATTCAGGGGGCCGTAATGGCGCGCAAATCTCCCATCGTCCGCACCGTAAAGGCGCTGAGGAAACGCGTCGCGGCGTTTCGCGCAGCTGGCGAGCGGGTAGCGCTCGTCCCCACCATGGGGGCGCTGCACGAGGGCCATCTGTCGATCGTCCGGCTGGCGCGGCGTCACGCCGATCGCGTGGTCGTCTCGGTGTTCGTCAACCCGGCGCAGTTTGCCGCGCACGAGGATTTCGACAAGTACCCCCGCGACGAGGCAGGCGATGCCCGCAGGTTGGCGTCCGTCGATACCGATCTCGTCTATGCGCCGGAGCGAGCGGAGATGTATGGGGCGGGCTTTTCGACACGGATTGCGGTCGAGGGCGGGGTCGCCGAAGGGCTCGAGAGCGTGACCCGGCCGCATTTCTTCGGGGGAGTCGCGACCGTCGTCGGCAAGTTGCTGATCCAGTGTGGGCCCGATACCGCGTTGTTTGGGGAGAAGGATTATCAGCAATTGCAGGTGATCCGCCGGCTGGTGCGCGATCTCGATCTTCCCGTTGCGATCATCGGCGCGCCGACGCTGCGCGAGCCCGACGGCCTCGCGATGTCGTCACGCAATGCGTATCTCTCGGCCGCGGAGCGCCGGGTCGCGCCAGTGCTGCACCAAGCGCTGTTGGGAGTTGCCGGGAAAGTATCGGGCGGTGGCCGGATCGGACTGGCACTCGCAGCCGGCCGGCGGCGGATCGAAACCGCCGGTTTCCAGCTCGACTATCTGGAGTTGCGAGATGCGGCGACGCTCGCCCCTTTGGGCGACCAGATCGAGTGCCCGGCCCGCGTGCTGGTGGCGGCCCTGCTCGGTCGGACGCGATTGATCGACAACGTGCCGGTGAGGCCCGGTTGAATGACGAAGACCAACGACAATGGCGAGGAGCCCGTGGCGTTTCCGCTTCCGGGTCCTCGTCCCATTTTCTCGCTCCAATGGCCGTGCCATGTTTGGCATCTTGCCACCGGGTGCTCATGTCATCCCGTCTCGGGATGGGTCGGGGCCATCTCATTGGTGGTTCCGTGCCCCGTTGAGAACAATATAGTCGGCATTGCTCTCGGTCCATGTTCCCCACGGAACAGCCCGGCAGGAATATTCGGGCGCCACATGCGGAGGAGCCGATGCCGGGAAAAGCAAAAGGGTCGTCAAGCCTTGCCAGGCTGGTGATGGGGCTGGTTTGGCTGCTGCTGGCAGAGAGCATCGCCGGGGCCGCGGAGCCCCGCTTCGTGCTTCCGCCCGGCTACGAGGCCAATCTCTACGCCAGCGGGCTCGGGCGAGCGCGGCTGATGCAGATGACCGATACCGGTGACATCATTCTTTCGGTGCCGCCGGACCGGGTGCTGCTGATCAAGGCCGATCGCGACGGCGATGGCCGGTCTGACGGCACAGCTGTTCTGGCAGCCGGGCTGGCGAGCCCGCACGGCCTGCTGCTCGAAGGCAACCAGCTGCTTGTCGCAACGGAATCTCGAGTCGTCCGGTTCGGCTTCGACAGCGCCGCGGGCCGCCTCACCGGTGCGCCCGAGGTGCTCCTCGACGGCGTGCCGGACGATGGCGGACACTCGACCCGCACATTGAAACGCGGACCTGACGGTGCGCTCTACCTCTCGATCGGCTCGTCCTGCAACGTGTGCAGCGAGCGCGATCCCTGGCGAGCAGCGATGCTGCGTTTCCTGCCCGGCGAAAGGCCCGAGATCTTCGCCTCGGGGTTGCGCAACACCGTCGGCTTCGATTGGCAGCCCGGCACCGGCGACCTCTACGGTGTCGACAACGGCCGCGACAGTCTGGGTGACGATTTCCCGCCCTGCGAGCTC
>JANNSW010000421.1:0-21177 GCA_031403055.1 Hyphomicrobiaceae bacterium
ATGGATGAGGAGATAGGGATCCTCGAGCTCGCACAGCATCTTGTCGGCGTTGGTGATGAAGTAGGGCGAGAGATAGCCGCGGTCGAACTGCATGCCCTCGACGACCTCGAGCTCGGACTCCAGGCTCTTGGCCTCCTCGACCGTGATGACGCCCTCGTTGCCGACCTTCTGCATGGCCTCGGCGATCATCTTGCCGATTTCCTTCTCTCCGTTGGCAGAGATGGTGCCGACCTGGGCGATCTCCTCGGAGTTCTTCACCTTCTTCGACTTCTTGCCGATCTCCTCGATGACCTGCTTGACGGCCTTGTCGATGCCGCGCTTCAGGTCCATCGGGTTCATGCCGGCGGCGACCGACTTCATGCCTTCGCGCACGATCGCCTGGGTGAGCACACACGCCGTCGTGGTGCCGTCGCCGGCCGTGTCGTTGGTCTTGGAGGCCGCCTCGCGCACCATCTGGGCGCCCATGTTCTCGAATTTGTCCTCGAGCTCGATCTCCTTGGCGACGGTGACGCCGTCCTTGGTCGAGCGCGGGGCTCCGTAGCTCTTCTCGATCACGACGTTGCGGCCCTTGGGGCCGAGCGTCACCTTGACGGCATTGGCGAGAATATCGACGCCGCGAAGCACGCGCTCACGAACGTCGGATGAAAACCGGACTTCCTTGGCAGCCATGTGGCTAGCTCCTTTGTTCAAATGATGATTGAGATCGGCAGTTGGCAGTCGGCGTTCGGCAGTCGGATATGATGCTCCGGCGCTCGGCTCGTTCGGCGGCCCTTCGACTGCCTATTGCCTACTGCCCGCTGCCAGCCGTCAGGCTGCTTTCTTGACGGCGGCCTTGCCTTCGATCACGCCCATGACGTCGGACTCCTTCATGATCAGGAGCTCCTCGCCATCGATCTTGACCTCGGTGCCCGACCACTTGCCGAACAGAATGATGTCGCCTGCCTTGACGTCGGGAGCAACGCGCTTACCGTCCTCGTCGCGGGCGCCGGGGCCAACGGCAATGATTTCGCCCTGCATGGGCTTCTCGGCTGCACTATCGGGAATGATAATGCCGCCGGCGGTCTTGGTCTCCTCGGGGAGGCGCTTGACGACGACACGATCGTGCAATGGACGAAACTTCACTGCCATGGTTGCTACTCCGTTTGTTCGAGGTGGTACTTGCAATCGGCACCACTTCGCTTTTGGGTGAGGTGAGCCATTCATCGCCATGTCTTACGACTAACGAGGCCCAGGTCGAGGGGCGTTAGCACTCAACATCGAGGAGTGCCAATGAATGTGCCGATGGATATTCGCATACGGCCCCAATAGCAAGGTCAAACTGGCCGCGTTCGGATCCGCGATCGGCTCAGCCTGCGCTCCGTCACCGGCAGAGCGCGGCGGTTTGGAGTCAAGTGGGCACCACAGGCTATGGGCAGCACTCCTTGCCGACTCGGACAAAAAAAGAACGCGCGGTCACGCTGCGATTCCGACCGCCGTGCCGCTATCCCGCTCACCGCACGATCTCCTCGAACAGGGCATGCACCGCCTGGTGCTGCTCGGCGAGGTCGGCCTCGAGGCGCGTGAGGTCTGGCACCTCGCCGGCACGCGCGAGCTGGGACTTCAGGCCGTCGGGCGCGGCTTCGGGCCGGAAGCGCCCATCGAAACAGAGCCGGATGATCTGGGTGAGGCTGCCGAGCAGCCGCGCTGCCCCGGTCAGCACCTCGGCCGCACGCGGCTCGATCAGGCCCGCCGCCGCCAGCTTGGTGAGCGCGCCCAGCGTCGATGGGTCGAGCACGTCGGGGCGCGCGTGGGCGTGGCGCAATTGCAGAAACTGCGCGATGAACTCGAGGTCGACGAGGCCGCCACGGACCTGCTTCAGATCCCAGAGATCGCTCGATCCCTTCTGGGCGGCGATCCGCTCACGCATCTCGCGCACGTCGGTGGCGAGCTGCACGGGCTCGCGCGGCGTTGTCAGCACCTCGCGGATGGTGCGATCGATCACGGCGCAGAGCGGCTCGGGGCCTGTCAATACGCGCGCCCGCGTCAGCGCCATGTGCTCCCAGGTCCAGGCGGCCTCGCGCTGGTAGGCGATGAAGCTCTCCAGGTGGCTCGCGACCGGGCCCGAGGTGCCCGAGGGCCGCAGCCGCATGTCAACGGCGTAGAGATTACCCTCGGCGGTCGGCGCGGTGATGGCCGAGATCAGGCGTTGCGTCAGCCGGGCATAGTATTGCTGGCTGGCGAGTGGCTTTGCCCCCGACGACTGGGTGACGGCGGCTGGATAGTCGTAGACGACGATCAGATCGAGATCGGAGTTGGCCGTCATCTCGCGCCCGCCCAGCTTGCCCATGGCGAGCACCGCGGCGGCGCCGCCCTCGATCCGGCCATGTTGGCGCTCGAGCTCGGTTTCGACCGCGTGCTGCAACTCGGCGATCAGCGTGCCGGCGAGGGTCGCATAGGCGCCACCCGCCCGCTCCGCCGCGATCGTACCCGAGAGCACGCGCACGCCGATCAGGAAGGCCTGCTCGTTGCCGACGACCCGCGAGCGATCGAGCTTCTCCTGCACGTCGCCCGCCGACTGCAGCTCCGATCGGATCCGCGCGGTGAGGTCCTCGGCTGTCGGCTCGGTGCCAAAGAAACCCGGATCGAGCACGGCATCGAGGATGCGGGCGCGCCGGCCGAGAATGCGGGCGAGCCGTGGTGCGGTGCCCATGATGTCGGCGATGAGCCTGAGCAGGCTCGGATTGGTCCGCAGCAGCGAGAACAGCTGCACGCCTGCCGGCAGCTCGGCGAGAAACCGGTCGAAGGTCTGGAGCGCCGCGGAAGGATCGGCAGTGGCAGCGAGCGCTTCGAGCAGCACCGGCTGGAACTCGGTCAGCCGCTCGCGAGTGCGCGCGCTGCGCATGGCCGGGTAGCGGCCGAAGTGCCAGTCCTTGACGGTCTGGATCACGGCGGAAGGTTCGCGATAGCCCATCCGCCGCAGCGTCTCCACGGTCGCGGGATCGTCGCTGTCGCCCGTGAACATCAGATTACCGCCCGCCCGCGTCAATTCGGGCACGTTCTCGAACAGCGCGCCATAGTGGCGCTGCACGGTCTCGAGCTCGCGGCGCAGGCGAGCGCTGAATTGCTCGACCGTCGCAAAGCCGCTGAAGCGCACCACGCGCTCGAGCTTGTCCGGGTCGGTGGGAAGCGTCTGCGTCTGCTCGTCGGCGATCATCTGCAGGCGATGCTCGATGGTGCGCAGGAACTGATAGGCGCGGCCGAGCTCGCCGGCGGTCCCCGCGGTGATCCAATCGCGGCGGCTGAGCCGGTCGAGCGTCTCCAGCGTTGCCCGGGTCCGCAGATCCCGCTGCCGGCCGCCCGCGATCAACTGTTGGGTCTGGGCGAAGAACTCGATCTCGCGGATGCCACCGCGCCCGAGCTTGATGTTGTGGCCCGCGACCCCGATCCTGCCGAACCCCTTGAAGGCGTGGATCTGGCGCTTCATGGCGTGAATGTCGGAGATCGCGGCGAAATCCAGATACTTGCGCCAGACATAGGGCGCGAGCTCGCGCAGAAATGCTTCGCCCGCGGCAATGTCGCCGGCGACGGCGCGGGCCTTGATCAGGGCCGCCCGCTCCCAGTTCTGTCCGACGCTCTCGTAGTAGTTGATGGCGGCGGCCGTCGAAAGCGCGACCTGGGTGGCGCCGGGATCGGGGCGCAGCCGCAGATCGGTGCGGAAGACGTAGCCCTCGGGCGTGCGCTCCTGCATCAGCCGCACCAGGTCGCGGGTGAGGCGCACGAACAAGGTTTCCGGCTCGAGGCCGTCGCGCAGCCGCGCGCGCCCGCGCTCGAAGAAAATGATCAGGTCGATGTCGCTCGAATAGTTGAGCTCGGCCGCGCCGTACTTGCCCATGCCGAGCACGATGTAGCCCGAGCCGGCTTCCGGGCGCGCCGGATCGGCCGGCACCAGGTCGCCCGCGCTCGCGGCCAGCCGCATCAGGAAACGCACCGCTCGGGTCAGCGCCCGGTCCGCAACCTCGGTGATCGCCGCCGTCACGCGCATGATCGGCCAAACAGCTGAGAGGTCGGCGAGCGCGATCAGCAGTGCCGCCTCGGTCTTGTAGCGGCGCAGCGCCTGCATCGCGTCCGGCTTGCTCTGGGCCGCGGCGACCTCGGCTTCCAGCACGGTGCCGAGCGCGGCGAGGCGCAGCTCGGGAGCCGTCGAAAGGGCTGCCGCCAGCCAGTGCGGGCGCCTGAGGATGAGGCTCGTCAGATAGGGCGAGCAACCGAACACGCCCTCGAGCAACGCACGCACGGGCGGTTGCCGTGCGAGGCCGGCAAGCGGCAGGAGCTGCTCGTCGGCGGCGAAGCGCTCCTCGAGATCGGCGAAGGCGCGCGCGACGGCGGCCGGATCATGCGGCAACGGCGCCGTGGTGATCCGAGCGGACAGGGGTCCTGCATTCTGGTCGACTGCTTCCGTCATCGTGCCGCCATGGCCACGCAGGTGCGGCTCGCACCCCTCAGCCGCCATGTTGGGGCGATGCGAGCGGCAGTGCAATGGTGACGCGCAAGCCCGGCTCGTTGTCCTCGAGTCTCACGCTGCCGCCGTGCAGGCGCACGACGGCGGCGACGAGGCTGAGGCCGAGGCCGCTGCCGGGGCGGGTGCGGCTCGTCTCCAGGCGCACGAAGCGCTTCAGCGCCCGCTCCCGGTCCTGCGGGGGAATGCCGGGGCCGCAATCGGCGACGGTGAGAATTGCCGCGTCGCCCTCGCGCCCGAGCGACACGGTGACCTTGCCGCCCGTAGCTTGGGTCGAGGAAGGTGACCCAACGCCAGCAGCACGGCCCATGTCGGGACTCGCGAGGAACTCGACCCAACCTATGGACTCGCAAATAATAGTGGAAGAAAGGCGGCGCAGGTGTTTCGGGGTAGAGGATTCAGGTGGAGTATGTCAAAACTGGTTCCGTTCTTAACCGCGATCGGCGTCGGCCCTGGCAATGATGGGCCTGCTTCGGAAATGATGAACTGATTGAGCTATGTGATGCCACTCAGTGATGAACAGAGACGAATTGGGCAGGTTTTTTTTCCGGTTTTTACGAGACGTTTTGATCAATTAAAGGGCCAATCGACCCCACTCGTTCACTATACAAGTGCTGAAGCAGCCATAAACATTATACGCAGTAAAGAATTTTGGATGAGAAGTGCGTGGTGTATGAATGATTATTCTGAAGTAGAGCATGGGGTCAATTATCTTTCGAATACATATCGTGGGGAAGCTGGACAAATATTTAAGAAGATTGTTGATGATGCTCACCCTGGTCTTTGCAATGAAATATGGGAATTGTTCAACGAATGGGGACCTAGCCTGGCGAGGCAAGCTTATATAGCGTGTTTTTCTGAGCACCACAAGGATGAGGATGAACATGGTAGGCTTTCAATGTGGAGAGCTTATGGAGGGAAGTCTGGCGTTGCACTTGTCCTTAACCATAAACCTTTTGTGATTGAGAGCGACGCACTCCGCGCATATACTAGCCCTGTAGAGTATTGTACACCAAAGGAGTTTGTGGTGGAATTTAGCAATCTCACCAAAAGTATTGAATCTAATTTTTCATTTTTGCAGCAGTTGAGCCGCGATATTGTGCGCAATCTCATATTTAACGCCTTTAAGTACGCGGCCCTAAGCACGAAACATCCAGGATTCAAAGAAGAAAGGGAGTGGAGAGTTATATACCTGAGCGAAATGGAGCAGTCAAAGCGATTGACGATGCGCGTAACAACGATCAAGGGTGTGCCTCAAAAAGTATACGGAATACCACTTGGAAACTTACCAGACGAAGGATTTGTTGGCGCTGAGCTACCGGAGTTGATCAAAAAGATAATCATAGGTCCAACTGACCACCCATTCGCAATCTATGAAGCCCTTGTACACGAGTTGGAAGTTGCCGGTGTGAAGGACGCTTCAGAGCGACTTGTGGTTTCGGGTATCCCCTTAAGGTAAACTCCGAATTAATCTCATAGTTCAGCAATTGCCGCACCTGCATTATCCAGTCTGTGGCAAATAGGCGTATAAATTCAACTTGCTGCGCGTCGCGAACTGCCCCCCAATGCTAGTTTACGGCGATGCGAGCGGCAGCGCAATGGTGACGCGCAAGCCCGGCCCATTGTCCTCGAGCCTCACGCTGCCGCCGTGCAGGCGCACGACGGCGGCGACGAGGCTGAGGCCGAGGCCGCTGCCGGGGCGGGTGCGGCTCGACTCCAGGCGCACGAAGCGCTTCAGCGCCCGCTCCCGGTCCTCGAGCGGAATGCCGGGGCCGCGATCGGCGACGGTGAGAATTGCCGCCTCGCTTTCGCGCCTGAGCGTCACGGTGACCTTGCCGCCCGTAGCTTGGGTCGAGGAAGGAGACCCAACGCCAGCAGCACGGCCGATGTCGGGCCCGCCGCCATACTTGATCGCGTTCTCGATCAGGTTGGCAATCGCCTGGGTGATCAGCTGGCGGTCGGCCTGCACCATGATGGTGTCCCCGATCCGGGTCTCGAGCCGCAATCCGGCTTCCTCCACGAGCGGCTCGTAGAGCTCGGCCGCATCACGCACGATCCCGGTCAGGTCGAGGAGGCCGAGGTTGTCGCGTGCGGCGCCGGCTTCGAGCCGCGCAATGCTGAGCAGCGCATTGAAGGTGCGCATCAGGTCGTCGGCTTCCTCGATGCTGCCTTCGAGCGCTGCGCGATACTCGACGACGCCGCCGCCATCGCGCAGCGCCTGCTCGGCCCGATTGCGCAGGCGGTTGATCGGCGTTTTCAGATCGTGGGCAATGTTGTCGGACACTTCCCGCAAGCCCGCCATCAGCTCCTCGATGCGAGCGAGCATCAGATTGAGGCTCGAGGCCAGCCGATCAAGCTCGTCGCCCGCCCCGCTGACCGGCACCCGGCCGGTGAGGTCGCCGGCCATGATGAGACGGCTCGCGGCGCTCATCCCGTCGATGCGGCGCAGCAGCCGCCGGCTCGCCAGCACGCCGCCGCCAAGTCCCAACAGGCCGATCAGCCCGAGGCCGATCAGGAAGGTGCGGCGGGCGTCCTCGGCAAAGCTGCGCTGATCCTCGATGTCACGGCCAACGACGAGGATGTACTTGCCCGGAATCTCGATGCTGACGCCGGCCGCGAGCCGCGAAGCGCTCTCGCCGGAGCCGGGCGGGCGGTAGTGGAAGAGGCCGCTCGTGCCGTTCGCCGCCAGCTCGATCGGCAGGCCATCGAGGTTGCCGGCGGCCTTCTCGCCGAACGGGCTCGACAGATAGTAGAGGCCCGGTCCGGCCACGCGGCTGCGCTCGGCCAGCGAGCGCACGAGCAGCGTTGCCCCGCCGGCGCGGAACTGCTCGCGCAGACCCTGCACCTCGGAGGCGATGGTTGCGAGCACATGCCGCGTCAGCAGATCGTTGGTCCGCCAGAACAACGTGCCGACGATCGCCCCCGTGATCAGCAGGAAGACGAGCGAGTAGCCGATCAGCCAGCGGAAGGTGGAGGTGCCGGCGAGCCCGCCCGGCGCGAGCAGCCGGACCAGGGGGCCGCGGCCCTCGACCGGCCTCGCCTCGCTGCCTGCCTCGTCCGCCGGCATCAACCCGGACCCTGCCTCAGCATGTAGCCGGCGCCGCGCACCGTATGCAGCAGCGGCTCGGCGAATCCCTTGTCGATCTTGCCTCTGAGCCTCGACACATGGACATCGATCACATTGGTCTGGGGATCGAAATGATAGTCCCAGACATGCTCGAGCAGCATCGTTCGCGTAACGACCTGCCCCGCATGCTTCATCAGGTACTCGAGCAGGCGGAACTCGCGCGGCTGCAGCACGATCGCCTCGCCGCCGCGACTGACCTTGTGGGAGAGGCGATCGAGCGAGAGGTCGCCCACGACATAGACGGTCGCACGCTCCTGGGGCTCGTTGCGCCGGGCGAGGGCCTCGATGCGGGCAAGCAGCTCGCTGTAGGCAAACGGCTTTGTCAGATAGTCATCGCCGCCGGCCTTGAGGCCCTTGACCCGGTCGTCGACGTCGCCGAGCGCGGAGAGTATGAGCACCGGCGTGCGATCGCCGGCCGTCCGCAGCACCTCGATCACGGAGAGGCCGTCGCGGTGCGGCAGCATGCGGTCGATCACCAGCACGCCATAGCTGCCGGCGCGAGCCATCTCGAGGCCCATCGCGCCGTCGGAGGCCACGTCGGCGGCATGCCCGCTCTCGCGCAGGGCCTTCCGCAGGAAGTGGGCGGTGTCGTTGTCGTCCTCGATGACCAGCACGCGCATGGGTTGGTTTGCGCTCCGGCGAAACGATTGGAAGTGGGCAGTAGGGAGTGGGGAGTGGGGAGTGGGGAGTGGGCAAGAGGATCCTACTACTCCCCTTTCCCAACTCCCTACTCCCTTCCTTATCAGCTCTTGTCGATCGTCAGCGCGACGAACTTCTCACCATCGGCCGATTTGACCCTGAGCAGCACCGCCTTGCGGCCGCGCGACTTGGCCCCATCGACGCCGGTCACCACATCGCCCGGAGTCGCGACCTTCTCGCCAGCCACCTCGAGGATGATGTCGCCGGTGACGAGCCCCTTCTCGGCCGCCTCCGAGCTCGCCTCGACGCGGGTGATCAGCACACCTTCCTGCGGCTCGCCGCCCTTCTGAGCTGCCAGCGCGCTCGCTGGCGCCAGCGACAGGCCGAGCTCGGCCATGTCCTTGGTCTCGGGCGTCGCAGCCTTACCCTCATCGAGCGAGGCGATCTGGGTCGAGCCTGGGAAAAGGCCGAGCAGCACGCTGATCTCGGTCTCCTTGCCGTCGCGCAGCACCATCAGCGCAGCGTTGGTGTCGGGGGGAAGATCGGCGATCTTGCGGGCCAGATCGCGCGAGTTGCCGATCTTCTCGCCGTTGACCGCGACGACCGTGTCACCGACCTCGAGCTTGCCCTTGGCGGCAGGCCCATCCTCGGTGATCTTGGTGATGAGTGCGCCGGCCGGCTCGCTCATCCCGAGCGCCTTTGCCATATCGTCCGTCACGTTCTGGATGTGGACGCCGAGCCAGCCGCGCCTGACGGAGCCACTCGTCTTCAACTGCTCGATCACCTGCTTGGCGAGGTCGGCGGGCACGGCGAAGGCGATGCCGACGTTGCCGCCCGACGGGGAGAAGATGGCGGTATTGATGCCGACCACCTCGCCGACGAGATTGAAGGCGGGACCGCCCGAGTTGCCCCGGTTCACGGCCGCGTCGATCTGCAGGTAGTCATACGGGCCCGAGCCGATGTCGCGCCCGCGCGCCGAGACGATGCCTGCCGTCACCGTGCCACCCAGGCCGAACGGATTGCCCACCGCCAGCACCCAGTCGCCGACCCGGACGGGCTTCTCGGCGAAGCCAACGGCTGGATAGGAGCCGGGCTTCTTGATCTTCAGGAGTGCGAGATCGGTACGCGGATCGGTGCCGATCACGTCGGCCTCCAGGCGCTCGTTCTCGTCAAACGATACCTCGACTTTGGAAGCGCCATCGACCACGTGGTTGTTGGTGACGACATAGCCGTCGGCCGAGATGATGAAGCCCGACCCTTGCGCGAGGGCGGAGGGAGGCGTCGGCGTGGCCTGGCCTTGGCCTTCCTTGTCGCGCTTGAACTGCTTGAAGAACTCGTTCAGCGGATGGTCATTGGGCAGATCCGGGAAGGCGAACGGGATCTCGGGATTGCCGTCGGCGCCGCCACGGTTGCCAGCCACGTAGATGCTGACGACCGAGCCCTTCACCTTGTCGACCACATCGGCAAAGCTCGAGGGCGCCGCGCCGAAGGCGGTCATGACCGAGCCGTCGGTGGTCTGGGCAACCGCCTGACCGGGAAGGTGGGCGAGCGACACGGCCAATGCCGTCGCTCCGGCTAGGCTGGCAACCAGCCATGCCCGTGCGCGCCGGGCGCGGCGGAATGGCGCGGAACTTGCTGCATGGATGGACAAGCGGCCTCCGGCGTCGGCTGCCGGGCGGACCATTGAAAGCTGCTCGGAATGGGGTTGCATCAGACATAAACCTTTCGGGTGCACCGGCCGCTGCGGCCATGTCGAGGCTCTTGATTAGGTGGACACTCGTTACGACAGCCTTTCGGCGGGATTAAAGTCTGTTAATGTCTGGTCGTCGGCTCAGGGCGGAAGCGTGTAATGTCGAGTTCGATGTCTGTCGCGAGGATGTGGCGACCGCTGGTGCAGGTGGCGGCGTTGTTTGCCCTGTTGCAAGTCGCGGTCACGCCGGTGGACGGCGCGTGGCGCGCGGGCGCGCGGCCGGGCACGGAGACGATCATCCGCCGTGTCGCCGTGTTCGGCAAGGACGAGCGCTCGGCGGTGCCCGACCGGCTCGCCTCGCTCAAAGGCCAGATCGGCCTCCTGTTCAACAACAAGGCGCGGACGGTCTGCACGGCGTTCTGCATCGCCCCCGACCTGATTGCAACGGCGGCGCATTGCATCTTCCGTGCCCACGATAGCCTTGCGCCTTCGCTCGCCGACTATTGGTTCACCACCGAGATCAGCGCGGAAGCCACCTATTCGCGCATCGCTGGATCGCAGAGCAGCTCGGCCGAGCAGAGCGTGATGGCCGGCGCAACCAGGCTTCGCGTCAAGCCGCCGATCGATGCGTCCAGCGATTGGGCTGCCATTCGTCTCGCCGATCCGGTCTGCCGGTCGGGAGCGCTCGCGATCACGGCGCTTTCGGCTGAAGAGCTTCAGACGGCGTCGGCCGAGCAGCGCATCTACCAGGTCGCCTATCACCGCGATTACAAGGAATGGGAGCTCGCCTATTCGCCCGCGTGCGAGGTTCGCGACGAGTTCAGCGGTCTCTCTCGCGCCACCGTCGACAAGGATTTCGCCCACGCGGAAGGCCTCGTCCTGCACAAGTGCGATACGGGGGAAGCCTCCTCGGGATCGCCGCTGCTGATGGAAGCGCCTGGCGGGCCCTTCGTCGTCGGCATCAATGTGGGCACGTATGTGCAGTCGAAAGTGCTGCTGCAAGACGGCCAGGTCACCCAGCGATCGAAGCCGCGTACGCTCGCCAACACCGGGATCAGCGCGACAGCCTTTGCCGGACCGATCGAGACGTTCCGCCGGTCGGTCGTCGCCACGGCGAGCAGCGATATCGCCGAGTTCCAGACCCGGCTGCGCCGGCTCAATCTCTATGCTGGTCCCCCCGATGGCACGTTCGGCGAGCTGACGCGTGCCGCCATCCAGGCCTACGAGCGCTCGCTGGGGTTGCCCGAGACCGGCATGCCGACCGCCGATCTCGCCCGCCGCCTGCTGAATGCTCCCCCGCTGCCCGAGCGCAAACCGATCGGGCTGACCGGGGCGCTGCTGGCGCCCCCCGTCGGGCCCGAATAGTTTTTCCAGGATTGCGTGTTCGAGGAGACGTCTCGTGCACACCCATCCACCCGTCATCCCGGACGAAGCCGAAGGCTTTGATCCGGGATCTCGGTTACAGGCGCGCCTTCGGTACGACGTCGTCCGGGATGATGGGTGATGCCAGGATGTGTTTCTCGAAAGGGGGCGTACTCATGAGTCGAGGTTTTTGCTGCTTGGTATACCGCCGCAGGCCCGGTTTGATCTCGAACGCAGCAACGCCAATTCCTGCAAACTCCATGATCAGCCGGAAGCTCGACTTGAGACCTGCGATGTAAGCTTCGGTCTGATACGGTCCAAAATTCTATTCTGTGTAAATGATAATCTGCTCAATCGAATGGATTGCCGTGGGTGAAAGCTTGTAGCCCTCGCTCATTGCTCGACCAACTCGGGCATCGATCGAGCCGCGCGCACGCGATCTACGATATCGTCAATCGTGACACCGGTAGAGGTGCCGCAGCCGGGTGCACCGAAACGCGCTTGGTAGGCAGCCAGCTGTTGCTCGTGCGTCATGCCATCCAAGAGGCGATCATCTGCCGCTGGCGGAATGGACCAGGAAGACGTGGCGGGATCGTTGCTCATCACTGCTCCAAAGCGGATCTTGGCCGTCTGCGCACTGATCCATTCTCAGCGGGGGACCGCCAACCTCACTCGGAGCGATGCTGCACCAACTTCGCGAGCTGCGCCTGCTCCTCGGCGGTGAGCGGCATGCTCGTCGATTCCGCGGGGCCTCCGATTCGCAAGCGCCGCCGGATGTACGCCGTGGCGGCGCCAAGCACCAACAGCGGCGTCAGCCAGAGCACCAGTGTCGCCGGGCTGAACGGCGGCTTCAGCAGCACGTAATTGCCATAGCGGGCCACGACAAAGCTGGTGACAGCCTCGTCGCTGTCGCCCGCCACCAGCCGCTCGCGCACGATCAGGCGCAGATCGCGGGCGAGCGGGGCGTCGGAATCATCGATCGACTGGTTCTGGCAGACGAGGCAGCGCAATCCGGCCGAGATCGCCCGGGCGCGGGTTTCGAGCCCGGCGTCCCGCAGGATCTCGTCGGGCTGCACGGCACGGGCGGCAGGCACCAAGGTCAGCAGCGCGACCAGCAGCAGCAGGATCCGCATCGCACTACTCCGCAGCCTGGCGGACACCGGCCTGCCGCCGGCGCGGAGCGCCGACCCGGAACCGGCGGTCCGACAGCGACAGCGCGCCGCCCAGGAACATGACGAGGGCACCCAGCCAGATCAGCCGTACGAGCGGATTGAAGTAGAGCCGGACCGTATGGCGACCGCCTTCGAGCGGATCGCCCAGCACCACGTAGAGGTCTCCGCTCGCGGCCACGTGGATGCCGGCCTCGGTGGTTGATTGGCGCTCGGCCGGGAAAGTCCGCCGGCCGGACTCGAGCCGGGTGATTTCCGCTTCCCCGTCGAGCACACGGAACGCGCCGACGCGCTCCTCGTAGTTGGGCCCGCGGCGCGGCGCGACGCCCTCGAATGCAATCGTGTAGCCAGCGATCGTTGCGGTCTCGCCGGGCGCCATGGTGATGATCTGCTCGCTCTGCCAGGCGCTCGTCGCGACGATCCCGATGATCGAGAGCCCCATGCCGAAATGGGCGAGGAGCGAACCCAAGGCTGAGCGCGGCAGGCCGACGAGGCGGCCGAACGACTGCGCAAACGGCACCGTGGCGAGCTTGACACGAATGGCCGTCTCGGAGATCGCTCCCGCGACCAGCCAGACGCCAAGGCCGATCCCGAACGGGGCGAGCCATGGACCGCGGGACGCGAGTGCGTAGCAGGCGATGACGGCAATGACGCTCAATCCGGCGGCCACGTACAGACGCTGCGCTGCCCCCGCCAGATCCCCGCGTTTCCAGGCGAGCATCGGACCAAATGGCATGGCGATGAAGAGCGGCACCATCAATGGGCCGAACGTCATGTTGAAGTAGGGCGGCCCGACCGAGATCTTCGCGCCGGTCAGCGCTTCGAGCGCGAGTGGATAGAGCGTGCCGACCAGCACCGTCGCGCAGGCCGTTGCCAGCAGCAGATTGTTGAGGACGAGAGCGCCCTCGCGCGAGATCGGTTGGAAGACGCCGCCCTGGCGCAGCAGTGGCGCCCGCCAGGCGTAGAGCCCGAGCGACCCGCCGATGAAGAGCCCCATGATGGCAAGGATGAAAACGCCGCGCTCGGGGTCGACGGCAAAGGCATGCACCGACGTCAACACGCCCGAGCGCACGAGGAAAGTGCCGAGCAGCGACAGCGAGAAGGTTAGGATCGCCAGCAGCACGGTCCACACCTTCAGCGCATCGCGCTTCTCCATCACCAGTGCGGAGTGCAGCAATGCCGTGCCGGAAAGCCAGGGCATGAAGGAGGCGTTCTCGACCGGATCCCAGAACCAGAACCCGCCCCAGCCGAGCTCGTAGTAGGCCCACCACGAGCCCATGGCGATGCCGAGCGTGAGGCACATCCAGGCCGCGAGCGTCCATGGCCGGACCCATCGCCCCCAGGCCGCATCGATCCGCCCGTCGATCAGCGCCGCGATCGCAAACGAGAAGGCCATCGAGAAGCCGACATAGCCCGCGTAGAGGAACGGCGGATGAAAAGCCAGTGCGGGATCCTGCAGCACTGGGTTGAGACCGAGGCCCTGCGCGGGCGCCGGATCGAGGCGCGCGAATGGATTGGAGGCCGCGACGATGAAGAGGAGGAATGCGACACCGATCGAGGCTTGCACAGCCAGAACGCCCGCCTTCAGCTCGGGTGGCAGATTGACCCCGAACCAGGCGACCGCTGCGCCAAAGAACGCAAGGATCAGCACCCACAGCAGCATCGAGCCTTCGTGGTTCCCCCAGACGCCAGCGATGCGATAGATCAGGGGCTTGGCCGAGTGCGAGTTCTCATAAACGTTCGCCACCGAAAAATCCGAGGACACATAGGCCTGCATCAGGCAGAGAAACGCTGTCAGAACGAGCAGCAGCTGAACCAGCGCCGCCGAGGTCCCAACCGCCATCAGCCGCTCGTCGCGCCGCACGAGGCCGAAGCCCGGCAGCACGAGTTGTGCGATCGCGACGACCAGCGCCAGCAGTAGTGCGAAATGTCCGACCTCGGCAATCATGCGACGCCCTTCCGGCCCCGTTTGCGACCTTGCTCAATTGGTGGTGGCGGCTCCGGGCTCGGCGCCCTTCCAGATACCCTTCTCCTTCAGCGCCTTGGCAACCTCGGGCGGCATGTAGGTCTCGTCGTGCTTGGCTAGCACGTTGTCCGCCTGGAACACACCGCTGCCGTCGAGCTGGCCCTCGGTCACGACGCCCTCGCCCTCGCTGAAGAGGTCGGGCAGCACGCCGACATAGGCAACGGGAACGGTCTTCAAGGTGTCGGTTACGACGAACTCGATCCGCGTGCCGAGGCCGCGCCGGACACTGCCCTTCTCGACGAGGCCGCCCAAGCGAAAGCGCTGACCCGCTTTCACCTGCTTCTCGATCACATCGCTCGGCGTATAGAAGAAGACGACCGAATCCTGCAGCGCCACCAGCACCAGGCCGACCGCAAGCGCAAGGCCGCCGAGCCCCAGCCCGATCAGGAGCGATCTCTGCTGCTTGCGTGTCATGGCCATCGGCTGCTTTCACTGCTGTTCGGGCGCCACATGATCAAAGCCCCAGGCTGCCGGCCAGGGTGGCAAGCTCGGCCCCGGCCTTGGCGTCGCCGGCGAGCGCCTTGCGAGCGTCGGCGAGGGCCTGGCTCGCCTTGGCCGTCTCGCCCAGCACGGCATAGGACCGCACCAGCTGCAGCCAGCCGGGCAGATCTCTGCCGTTGGCCGCGAGCTTCTCGGCGAGGCCGGCGACCATGCCGCGGATCATCTCGTTGCGCTGCTCGGTGGTGAGATTGGCGGCAGCCTCGAGGTCGGCTGCGCTCGGACCGTTGGTTGGCGGCGCGGGACTTCCTCCGACGGCGACGAGTCGCTCGGCGAGCGTCCCCCTGAGCTCTGTGGCCGACACCGGCGTTTCCGCCAGCAGACGGGTATAGGCCGCACGCGCATCGCCGAGGCGACCGTCCTGCTCGGCAGCGACCCCCAGCCAGAAGCGCGGCTTCATACGCCTTCCGTCAGACGCGAGTGCTTTGTCGAGGGCCTTGCGCGCCTCCTCGCCGACGATGCCGTTGCCGGCGATGATGCTGGCTTCCGCGAACGCTTCGAGCCGCTCGGGCGTCTCACCGAGCAGCCGCAATGACTGAGCATAGGCGTTCACAGCCTCGCTGTGGCGGCCGAGCCGCATGTAGACGGGTGCGACCACGCTCCAGCCCATGCCGTCCTCGGGTTGCTGGCGCAGCCGCTCCTCGACCTGGGCGATCAAGGTCTCGATGCTCTGACCTTCTATCGGCAGGCTGGCGCTCTGGGCAAAGGGTCGGCCGGGTAGGCCGGGCGAGCCATAGGCGAGATAGAGCGCGACCGACCCGACTGTCATCAGGGCAGCCGTGGCGAGCAGCAACCGTCCGCGTGCCACATCGCCCATCGCGACCGCATGCCCAACTGCTTGATCGCGTGATTGAGCGCTGCGCAGCAGCCGGCGTGCGATTTCCGCACGAGCGGCGTCCGCCTCGCGAGTATCGATCTGGCCGCGCTCGAGATCGGCGCCGATCTCGCCGAGCTGATCGCGGTAGAGGGCGATCTCCTGGGCGCTCCGGCGCGGCTCATCCCGACGCGCCCACGCCAGCGGAGCGAGCACGCCGGCGAGCGTGCCCGCGGTGATGATGGCAAGAACGATCCAGAACAGCATCGACCCGATGGCACCTTTGGGAAAACCGGTCTCGGCCGATCAGATAGGCCCGAAGCCGGAGCTGGGCAATGCCGATGCGGCAATCGGCTGCTGCGTCCGAGCAGGAAAGGCCGGGGCGTGGCGCAAGGCCACGCCCCGAGGTCCGTCTCGAGGAGGGAGGACCCCGAGGTGACCTAGTCGTTCCCTCAGGACGCGTGTCCGGCCAATCGCTCGACGGCACGGCACGCGCTCTGCCCCGTTTGCGGCCGGTTTTGCCGGCCGCCTCCGCATGCTTTGCCGGCCGAAAGGAGAACGGCAGCTCGGCATGCGAAGCCTTCTGGCCGCAGTCGGCAGTAGTGGAGCGGCGGGGTTGCGGGGACCCCCGCCGCTCCGAGAGCCGGGTGTTGGCTGCGTTTACACCCGGCTCACAGCCTGTTTTCCGTTGCCCGCCAACTGCGATTCGCTTGCGGCGGCGGGCTTGTCTCGACACCCCCATTCAGTCCCCGCAGCATGGCGTGCGCGTGTTATGCCGTGGGCCGGATTGTGGCTTTTGGCCTGGGTGCGGTCACAAGTGCTGCGAGATCTGTAACAAAGTTCACGAAATTGCCGGGTCGCCGGGCAAGGGCAACGCTATGAAAGTGTTTGAGTATTTCGCCGGCCTCTGGTCGGTGGCCTGCTCGCGAGCGAAGGAAAGCGCAGTGGCATGCACGACAATGACGTACGCGTGGTCGCCGTCGCCCGCGTGGCGCTTTCGGTCACGGATCGGCCATGGGACTATGCGCGCATTCACGCTGGCGCGATCGACCGGTACTGGCAGCAGATGCGAGGTGAGCGGCCAGCCCTCTTCGACGGTCGGGTCCACATGCTGGTAGCGGGCGCCGCCGCGGGCGATTGCTACGCGGGCAGTCTGCTCGCAACCGACTACAAGAGCTTCACCTATTGGCGCCACGGCGGGTTCGACGACCGCAGTGTGCGCGGCACGGGTGCAGGCGTCGCGCTGATCTCGCGGGAAGGCTATCTGCTGATTGGGGTCGCCGCTGCCGGCACGGCCAACGCCGGGCGCGCCTACCTCTTCAGCGGTGTGCTCGACGAGCGCGACGTGGCGGAGGACGCCAGCCTCGATGTGCGTGCCGCTGCACTGCGTGAGCTGGCCGAGGAGACTGGACTTGCCGCTCCCTCGATCGCCGCCGATCCGGGCTGTCTGGTGGTGCTCGATCCTCGATGGGCGACCTTCGTCACGGTCGTGCGCTCGGATCGGCCGGCCGTGGAGCTGCTGGCGACCTGTCGGGCTCATCTCGCCAGCGCGCTGGTCCCTGAGCTATCGGACGTACTTGTGGTCAGGACCGCTGTCGACATCCGGCCCGAGATGCTCGGCCACACCAAAGCGATTGCCCGGCTGCTGCTGGCGGCAGCATGACCGATCACTCACACCAAGGGCCGGAGTTGCCCCCGGCCCAATGGCTTCTTGTACTCACTCGAGCGAAGAGAGCGATCAGTTCAAGTGCAGCGAGGCGCCGACGCGAAACACCGTCGAGTCGAGGTCGCCCTGTGCGGTCCCAGACGCTCCCAATGCCGTGAACGTGAAATCGTCCTCACCGAAGCCGTAGTGCAGCACCTCGCCGCGCAGGCTGAAATTCGGCATCACCTTCCACTCGGCACCGCCACCAACCACATAGCCGGTCAGGCGCTGGCTGGCCGAGCATGAATCTCGAACAGATTGACGTTGGAGACCAACTGCCCCATAAGCCAACCATCAGCCGTCGCACAAAACGACAGCGTGGGAGCGCAGCGTACCGCGCCATGTTTTGGTTGCCCACGTCGCTTAGGGCCGCTTGCGACCGCACTAGCGGAGCGCACAGACCATGGTCAAATCCAGGAAGCCTGCGAACAGGATTACCGATTTCACGTCTATCGCCGATTACAAGGCGAGCACAGCCAGGGAAGGCGACATCGACGCGCCGATTTTCGACGGATTTGAGATTCGCAGAATTGTCCATGCGGGAGTTCCGCACTACTCCGTTGTCGACATCGTGGGCGCATTGACTGGTCAGCCGAGCCGGAAGGATGCCAGAAACTATTGGAATGTAACCAAATCTCGCCTCGCCAAGGAAGGTGCCGACCAACCGCTTACAATTTGTAAGCGGTTGAAAGTGCACGCAGACGACGGCAAGCTTCGTGAGACTGACTGCGCGGACATCCAGACACTCCTCCGCATCGTTCAGTCTATCCCGTCCCCGAAGGCTGAACCGCTCAAGCAGTGGCTCGCCAAGGTAGGCTTCGAGCGTATTCAGGAGACATCCGAGCCGTCCACTGCGATAGATCGTGCCATCGCCGACTACCGCAAGAGGGGGCGAGATGATCGCTGGATCAGCGATCGCATCAAAGCGATCGCTGGGAACAATGAAAAAACGGACCAATGGAAGGACCGCGGTGTGGCGGGGCGGCTTTATGCGGCCCTCAATGCCGAAATGAGCGAAGTCGCTTTTGGTATCACTCCTGCGGAGCACGGCTCAATCAAAGGGCTCCCTGTCGGCACAAACCGGCAGGATCATATGACGCGCACGGAATTGGCAATCAACAATCTCGCTGATACGGCTGCCACTGACATCATGGTCGTACGAGATACCAAGATGTACGCGGAGACAAGAAAGGCATCTCTCGATGGAGCCGACGTGGCACGGATTGCTCGAGAAGCCTTGGAAAGACAGACTGGCAAACCAGTGGTGTCGGCAGAGAGCTTTTTGCCCAAAGCTAACGTCGACGAATTGCCTTTGATTGAGATGGCAAAACAGCCGAAGGAACCCCAATCTGAGCAGTCCAAGCGCTTCATCGAAACGGCTCGCAAGCTGGAAGCCGACGAGAGCGATGACGCCATGGACAGGGAGTTCGACAGGGTCGTGGAGCCAACCAAGCCGGAGCCTGAGAGAGCGAAAAAATCTCAGGTGCGGAAGCGAAAGTAAGGAGATGGGAGTGACACCGGCTGAGATTGAGGCCCTCGTGTTTGGCGTGCCCGGGTTCGCGGTTCTGATACTTGGCGTGGCGAGTGCCCGGATGAGCTGGTTGCAGACCGCAGGATACGCGCTTCTACTTTACTGGTCTCTGTGGTTCCTGCTCTTCAATATCGCGACGTTGGCTTTGCACGCTGACCTCGTCATGCCGGATCTTGGGCAGGCTTTGGGGCGATCAGTTGGAGCTCTGCTGTTTGCATTGCTGCTGAAGGCGCTTGTCGCCGGGATCAGCGCAATCGGCAAGCGAGCCAAACGCTAGGGCTTGGGCTGGGTACGCAAAGTGCAATATCGCCAAAGTTAAGGACAGGTCCGGGTGTGCCGGGCCTGCCCTTTGAAGCGCGAAACCTATCGTTGTGCGATCAGTTCAAGTGCAGCGAGGCACCGACGCGCAGCACGGTCGTGTCCAGATCGCCCTGTGCGGTCGCCGACGTCCCCAGAGTCGTGAACGTGAAATCGTCCTCACCGAAGCCGTAGTGCAGCACCTCGCCGCGCAGGCTGAAATTCGGCATCATCTTCCACTCGGCGCCGCCACCGACCACATAGCCGGTCAGGCGCTGGCTGGCCGAGAGATCGATGCCTGCGAGCGAAATCGTCAGCTTCTCGTCCGTGAACGCGACACCTGCCGTCACGAACAGCAAGTGCGAAGGTGAGGACAATCCGAGCCGGGCCCGAATGCTCGCCAGATAGTCGACATCGCTCGAGCAGACAGCCGAAATGCCAGTGCCCGTGAGGCCCAACGCGTCAGTGCAGCTCTCCTCGCCCGACAGCGAGCCGCCGCTGATGTCGGCTTCCAGGCCGTAGACCCAGGTGCCGTTCTGCCAGTTGTAGCCGGCGTGGATGCCGCCCAGGCCGCCATCGTTGTCGAGCGAGAATACTTCGACGCCAGCGTCCGACACGCTCGTATCACCCCAGGCATAGCCGCCATGAGCGCCGAGATAGAACCCTGCCCAGGTCATAGCAGGCGGCGCGAAACTCTCCTCAGCCAGCTGCGGGATATCCTCATCGGCAAAGGCCGGCACCGCGCCCGAAAACGCCAACAGCCCGCCCGCGAGCAATGCTACAACGACACGACTTGTCATTTTTGTACTCCGTATCGGAAATCGCCACGTTCATACGCAGTACAGTGAGTGGACAGTAGGCAGGGCAGGCTGAGTCGAGCAATCGCAATGGGTCCGGTGGGATCAGCAACCTGTGGATCCGTGGCCGAGTTGCATCATCAAGTGCAGCCGCTTCCAACCGCTCGCGGAATCCGGCAGAGTGCGGCCGCATCAGGCTGGATCAACAACCGAGGCGGGGCGCCATGGAGCTCGACTTCCACACGCTCGACGTATTCACGACCGAACGGTTCGGGGGCAATCCGCTGGCCGTCGTCACCAATGGACAGGCGCTGTCGAGCGCCGTCATGCAGCAGGTCGCGCGCGAGTTCAACCTGTCGGAAACGGTGTTCGTGCTGCCGCCGGCGAACCCGGCCCATTCCGCCAGGATCCGCATTTTCACACCGCAGCGCGAGCTGCCCTTCGCCGGCCACCCGACGGTCGGGGCGGCGATCCTGATTGCGGAATTGAACGGCAGGCTGGGGCCGGCGCCGAGCGAAGCCCTCGTGATGCTCGAGGAAACGATCGGCAGCGTCAGGGTTGGCGTGCGCCGCAAGCCGGGCGAGCCGGTCTATGCCGAGTTCGACGCGCCCAAGCTTCCCGAGCCGCTCGCCTCTCCTCCTCCCGCCGACCGGCTTGCCGCGGCGCTGGGGCTGGCTCCCTCCGAGATCGGCTTCGAGAACCACAAGCCGTCCCGCTACTCGGCCGGCGTCGCCTACACCTTCGTGCCAGTGCGAAACATCGAATCGATCGCGCGTGCGGGCCTGCACCATGGCTATTGGGAGGAAGCGTTTGGCCAGGGCGGGGGTGCCTACCTCTATTGCCGCGAGACGCTGAGCACGGGCTCGGCGTTCCATGCCCGCATGTTCGTGCCCGACGTGGGTGAGGATCCCGCGACCGGGTCGGCCGCGGCTGCCTTCGCGGCGGTCGTGTTCCGCTTCGATGCGTTGACCGAGGGCGAGCACGTGATGCGGATCGAGCAGGGCCACGAGATGGGCCGGCCGAGCCT
>JANNSW010000422.1:0-1766 GCA_031403055.1 Hyphomicrobiaceae bacterium
CCGTCATGGACCCCTGCACCCACGCGTTCCACCGCTGGGTCGCAAGCCATTTCGCCGATGCGTGAGCTTGCCGAGCTCGAGGCGCTGCTGCTCGCCGCGCACGCGCGTGGCGATCGCGCCGCGCTGGTCGCCTGTTACAGCGAGGCGGGCGACTTGTTGGAATTCGCCGGCCAGATCGATGCCGCCTGCTTCGTGCGCACGCAAGCCTATGTGCTGGCATTGGAGGCGGGGGATCGCGCGACGGCCGCGCGGATGTATGCGGTGTTGGTGCGGCACGGGCGTGAGGGGTGAGCCGATCGGCATCACCTCAGATCCCACTGGTGCTGGACAGGCACGGTGCGATCGGTTAGTCATTCGCCCGGTCACGCGGACGGGCGGATCTCGCGATGCTGCTGTCGGTGGCCGACTCCAGGAGATCTCGGGTTCGGCATTGATTGGGAATGGGCGCGTAGCTCAGCGGTAGAGCACTACGTTGACATCGTAGGGGTCACAGGTTCGATCCCTGTCGCGCCCACCATTCCTCGACTTTGGACGCGGTAGAATATCGAATGCAGCAACTGACGTGGGCCGTCGACCGGCCGCCCGTCGAACGATACGGTCAAGGCCCATGAAAGTCCGCAACTCGCTGAAATCCCTCGCCAAGCGCCATCGCGACAATCGTCTCGTGCGCCGCCGCGGCCGCGTCTATGTGATCAACAAGACGCAGAAGCGCTACAAGGCCCGTCAGGGCTGAAGCCTGTCCGACGATTTGAAATGTTTTTGACCGCGGCCATTCCCCGCGGTAGCATCGGCGCATGCTCACTCGTGTTGGCTGCCGGGCCATCATTGCCGGCTGGATGATCATTACAGCGGCACTCGCCAGCGGCGCGTCCGCTGCCGATCCCAATCATCCCCTCGCTGCTCCCGATCCCAAGCTCGAGGGCATGCTGCCGACGCCTATGGCTCCCGGCGAGGGGGCACCCGTCGACAACCGGGCGCTGCTGGCCGACCTTTACCGGCGTCTGGGCAAAAGCGACTCGCCCGAGGTGGCGGGGGCGACCGCAACCGCGATCGAGCGGTTCTGGCTGGTGTCGGGCAGCGATACCATCGATCTGCTGGTGGCGCGGGCACTCGAAGCTCATGCGAGCGGCGAGAAAGAGCTGGCGCTGACCCTGTTGGACAGCGTGACCGCGCTCGCGCCCGACTATGCGGAAGGCTTCGTGCGCCGGGCCCTGCTGCGCGCGCAAGCTCAAAGGCTGCCCGAAGCCGAGGATGACCTGATCCAGGCGCTCGCGCTCGATCCCAACCATTTCCGGGCCTGGGAAGGGCTCGGCCAGATCCTGCGCCAGCTCGACCGCAAGGCGCTGGCACTCGAGGCCTTCCGGCAATTGCTCCTGATCTATCCCGCCAACGCCGACGCCAAGACCGCCGTCGAAACCCTCGAGCGCGAGGTCGAGGGCCAGAAGATCTGAGCGGCGGCGTCGCGGGCGCGGCGCAACGCAAACGCCTTGTGGCCATGCGTAGCGCGCCCTAAAGAAAGAGCAGCGAGCCGGATGGAGTGATCCCGCCGAGCCGGCCGCCAATCTGGAGCAAACGATCATGGCAACCGAGGCACCGGGCGTACGTTCACGCGGCGGGCGCGCGGCAAAGCGCGGCGAGCGCAAAGGCGCTTCGGCGATCAACCAGACGCCCTGGCGGATTCCCATCAACACCGACCGGCCGACCGAGCCGCTTTCGGCCGAAGGTGTCGAGCTCGTGCATGACGGCGCCATGCGGGTGCTCGAGCA
>JANNSW010000423.1:0-9822 GCA_031403055.1 Hyphomicrobiaceae bacterium
ATCAGCCGCTTCAGGCGGTTGTTGCGGTTGATGACGCGGCGGTAGAGGTCGTTGAGGTCGGAGGTCGCAAAGCGCCCGCCATCGAGTGGAACGAGCGGGCGCAGCTCGGGGGGAATGACCGGCACGACCGTCAGGATCATCCACTCGGGCTTGTTGCCCGACACGATGAACGCTTCGATCAGCTTGAGGCGCTTGGCCAGCTTCTTGGGCTTGAGCTCGGAGGTCGATTCGGCGATCTCCTGGCGCAGGTCGTCGCGCAGCTTGTTGAGATCGAGCGCCATCAGCATCTCGCGGATGGCCTCGGCGCCGATGCCCGCGGTGAAGGAATCCTCGCCGAACTCCTCGAGCGCGCGCTGATAGTCCTCCTCCGACAGCAGCTCACCCATCTTGAAGGTGGTGATGCCGGGCTCGATCACGATGTAGTGCTCGAAATAGAGCACCCGCTCTAGGTCCTTCAGCGTCATGTCGAGCAGCATGCCGATGCGCGAGGGCAGCGACTTCAGGAACCAGATGTGGGCGACGGGAGCGGCGAGCTCGATGTGGCCCATGCGCTCGCGCCGGACCTTGGCGAGCGTCACCTCGACGCCGCACTTCTCGCAGATGACGCCCTTGTACTTCATGCGTTTGTACTTGCCGCACAGGCACTCGTAGTCCTTGATCGGCCCGAAAATGCGCGCGCAGAACAACCCGTCCCGCTCCGGCTTGAAGGTGCGATAGTTGATGGTCTCGGGCTTCTTGATCTCGCCGAACGACCAGGACAGGATCTGCTCGGGGCTCGCGATCGAGATCCGGATCTGGTCGAAGGTCTGGACCTGGGCCTGGGGGCTGAAGACGCTGTTGATATCGGGCTGGTTCATCGCTTGTCTCCATCGGGCGGCGGGGCGGGCCGCCTAGCATGTGTCGCGCGTCTCTTCCCGCGCCTGTCGGCACTGATCGGCTGATCCCACACAGGCGTGGGGTGCCGGAGCACTGGTCGCTCCGGCCAGAGTGTTTCGGGCGGCTACTCGGCCGCTTCGGCTGTCGGTGGCCGCGGCAGGCGTGGCCTGGCGGACTCGGCCTTCTCCACCGGAACGGCGTTGCCGCTCTGGGAGTCGACCAGCTCGACGTTGAGGCCGAGCGCCCGCATTTCCTTGATGAGCACGTTGAAGCTCTCGGGAATGCCGGCCTCGAACCCGTCGTCGCCGCGCACGATCGATTCGTAGACCTTGGTGCGGCCGGCGACGTCGTCCGATTTGACCGTCAGCATCTCCTGCAGCGTGTAGGCGGCGCCATAGGCCTCGAGCGCCCACACCTCCATCTCGCCGAAACGCTGGCCGCCGAACTGCGCCTTGCCACCGAGCGGCTGCTGGGTGACGAGCGAGTAGGGGCCGATCGAGCGGGCATGGATCTTGTCGTCGACGAGGTGGTGGAGCTTCAACAGGTACTTGTAGCCGACGGTCACCTTGCGATCGAACGTCTCGCCGGTGCGGCCGTCGAACAGTGTCACCTGGCCGCTCGAGTCGAAACCGGCGAGCTGGAGCATGTCGACGATGTCGCTTTCGCGCGCGCCGTCGAACACGGGCGTCGCGATCGGCACGCCCCGCCTCAGGTTCTCGCCGAGCTCGGTCAGCTCCGCGTCGTTCAGGCCGTCGATGGTCTTGTCCTTGCCGTAGATCTTGTGCAGCAGGTCCTTCAGGCCCTTGGGCTTCTGGGTCTCGCGGAATTTGTCGACGGCTTCTCCGATCATCCGGCCGAGGCCGCGACAGGCCCAGCCCAGATGGGTTTCCAGGATCTGGCCGACATTCATCCGGCTCGGCACGCCGAGCGGATTGAGCACGATATCGACCGAGGTGCCGTCCTCGAGGAAGGGCATGTCCTCGACCGGAACGATCTGGCTGACAACCCCCTTGTTGCCGTGCCGGCCGGCCATCTTGTCACCCGGCTGGAGCTTGCGCTTCACCGCGACATAGACTTTCACCATCTTCATCACGCCGGGCGGCAGCTCATCGCCGCGCTGGAGCTTGTCGACCTTGTCGACGAAGCGGCGCTCCAGGCTCTTTTTCGCGCTTTCGTACTGGCGCCGGATCGCCTCGACCTCGCCCATCGCCTTCTCGTCGGCGAGGGCGACCTCCCACCACTGGCTGCGAGGGATGTCGTCGAGGATCGGCTGGTCGATGGTCGTGCCTTTGCGCGCGCCCTTGGGGCCCTTGGACACTTCCTTGCCCAATAGGGCATCACGCAGACGGCCATAGACGTTGCGGTCGAGGATCGCGAGCTCGTCGTCGCGGTCCTTGGCGAGGCGCTCGATCTCCTCGCGCTCGATCGCCATGGCGCGCTCGTCCTTCTCGATGCCATGGCGGTTGAAGACGCGAACCTCGACCACCGTGCCGGTGACGCCCGGCGGCAGCTTCAGCGAGGTATCGCGCACGTCCGAGGCCTTTTCGCCGAAGATCGCGCGCAGCAGCTTTTCCTCCGGCGTCATCGGGCTCTCGCCCTTGGGCGTGATCTTGCCGACCAGGATGTCGCCCGGATTGACCTCGGCGCCGATGTAGACGATGCCGGCCTCGTCGAGATTTTTCAGGCTCTCCTCGGCGACGTTGGGGATGTCGCGCGTGATCTCCTCGGGCCCGAGCTTGGTGTCGCGGGCCATCACGTCGAACTTCTCGATGTGGATCGAGGTGAAGATGTCGTCGCGGACGATGCGCTCGGAGATCAGGATCGAGTCCTCGAAATTGTACCCCATCCACGGCATGAACGCGACCAGCACGTTGCGCCCGAGCGCGAGGTCGCCCAGGTCGGTCGAGGGGCCGTCGGCGATGATGTCGCCGGCGCTGACCGCATCGCCCACCCGCACGAGCGGGCGCTGGTTGATGCAGGTGTTCTGGTTGGAGCGCTGGTACTTGCGCAGCCGGTAGATGTCGACGCCGGGCTTGGAGGGATCGGTCTCCTCGGTGGCGCGCACGACGATGCGGGTCGCGTCGACCTGGTCGATCACACCGGTCCGGCGTGCGGCAATGGCAGCGCCAGAATCGCGGGCGACCACCGGCTCCATGCCGGTGCCCACGAACGGGGCCTCGGCCTGGATCAGCGGCACCGCCTGGCGCTGCATGTTGGAGCCCATCAGCGCGCGGTTGGCGTCGTCGTTCTCGAGGAACGGGATGAGCGCGGCGGCGACCGACACCAGCTGCTTTGGCGACACGTCGATGAAGTCGACCTTGTCGGCCGGGATCAGCAGCACGTCACCCGCATGCCGGCACTCGATGAAGTCGCCGAGCAGGCGGCCCTGGTCGTCGAGGTCGGCATTGGCCTGGGCGATGTAGTGTCGCGCCTCCTGCATGGCGGATAGATAGATCACCTCATCCGTGACGCGGTTGTTGACCACTTTACGGTAGGGGCTCTCGATGAAGCCGTACTTGTTGACCTGGGCAAAGGTCGCGAGCGAGTTGATGAGGCCGATGTTGGGGCCCTCGGGCGTCTCGATCGGGCAGATCCGGCCGTAGTGGGTCGGATGCACGTCGCGCACCTCGAAGCCTGCGCGCTCGCGCGTGAGGCCGCCCGGGCCGAGTGCCGAGAGGCGCCGCTTGTGGGTGATCTCGGAGAGCGGGTTGGTCTGGTCCATGAACTGGGAGAGCTGCGAGGAGCCGAAGAATTCCCGCACGGCGGCGGCGGCCGGTTTCGCGTTGATCAGGTCCTGGGGCATCACGGTGTCGATGTCGACCGAGCTCATGCGCTCCTTGATCGCGCGCTCCATGCGCAGGAGGCCGATACGGTACTGGTTCTCCATCAGCTCGCCGACCGAGCGAACGCGGCGGTTGCCGAGATTGTCGATGTCGTCGATCTCGCCGCGGCCGTCACGCAACGCGACGAGCGTCTGGATCACGGCGAGGATGTCCTCCTTGCGCAAGGTGCGCACGGTGTCGGGGCAGTCGAGCTCGAGGCGCGTGTTCATCTTCACGCGGCCGACCGCGGAGAGGTCGTAGCGCTCGGAATCGAAGAACAGGCCGTTGAAAAGGCCGTCTGCCGCTTCCGGCGTGGGCGGCTCGCCCGGGCGCATGACCCGATAGACGTCGATCAGGGCGCCGTGGCGGTCGACGTTCTTGTCGTTGTTGAGGGTGTTGCGGATGAAGGCGCCGGTGTTGATGTGATCGATATCGAGCAGCGGCAGCTCTTTGATCCCTGCCTCGCGCAGCTTAGCGAGCAGCTCCTCGTCGATCTCGTCGCCGGCTTCACCGTGGATGATGCCGGTCGACAGGTCGACCATGTCCTCGGCCAGATACCGGCCATGGATGTCGTTGTCCTGGACCAGCAGGTCCTTCAGCCCGTCGTCGAGCAGCTTGCGGGCGAGCTTGGCGGTCACCTTCTTGCCGGCCTCGATCGCGACCTCTCCAGTCTTGGCGTCGACGAGATCGGAGGCTGCCGTCACGCCGCGCCAGCGGTCGGCGACGAAGGGCATCTTCCAGGCGCCCTTGGCGGTCTTGATCATGGTCCGTTTGTAGAAGGAGCTCAGGATCTCCTCGCCCGTCAGCCCGAGCGCATAGAGCAGGGTCGTCACCGGCAGCTTGCGCTTGCGATCGATGCGCACATGGACGCTGTCCTTGGCGTCGAACTCGAAGTCGAGCCAGGAGCCGCGGTAGGGAATGATGCGGGCGGCGAACAGGAGCTTGCCCGAGGAATGGGTGCGGCCCTTGTCGTGGTCGAAGAAGACGCCGGGCGAGCGGTGCATCTGCGAGACGATCACGCGCTCGGTGCCGTTGACGATGAAGGTGCCGTTCGAGGTCATGAACGGCATGTCGCCCATATAGACTTCCTGCTCCTTGATGTCCTTGACGGACCTGGCGCCGGTCTCCTCGCTGACATCGAACACGATCAGGCGGATCGTCACCTTGAGGGAGGCGGCGAACGTCATGTCGCGCTGCTGGCACTCGTCGACGTCGTACTTCGGCGGCTCGAACTCGTACTTGACGAACTCGAGCGTGGCGCGACCGGAGAAGTCCGAAATCGGGAACACCGACCGGAACACCGACTGCAGACCCTGATCGGGGCGCCCGCCCTTGGGCGTGTCCACCATCAGGAACTCGTCGTAGGAGCGCTTCTGCACCTCGATCAGGTTCGGCATCTCCGCCACCTCGGCGATGTGACCGAACTTCTTCCTGAAATGCTTGCGCCCGATGAAGGTGTCAGCCATTGAGCTTCCTCGTCCTTCCTGATTCCAGCGCGGTCCGGAGGCCGCGCACGGTTGTCGGTGGTCACAGGCCTGCCCGCAGGCCCAGCCACCATCGATGCTGCTGCGACATCTCCAGACCGGCCAGTTGCCGGTGCCGCGATGCCGGAAACGGCTCTCCCCAAGCTCCTGCTGGAGCCTCGAGGGAACCGTTTGTGAAACTCACCTTCGTTCCTTGCCCGGCCACGATGCGAGCGATCGGTGTGTCCTCACGCGATCATCCTTGCGAGCAGCACGACCACGATCGCGCCAATCGTTGCTGTCACGATCTCGGCGAAGAGCTCGTTCTTGATTCCCAGATTGATGCCGAGCGCCCGCATCAGATAGCCCCCGACCGCAGCTCCGATCAGGCCGGTCACGATGTATCGCAACGCGCCTCCTCCCCCCACAATGAAGCTTGCCAGCCATCCGGCGATGAGGCCGAACAGCAGGGTCACGACGATGGTGCGGATTTTTGGATCCATCTAGGTCCTCGATAGTGATCGGGAAGTCCGTGGCCGCCTGATGCCGGCATCGCCCTGGTGGCAATGCCGGCTGGCGAGGCAAGCCATTGCCCTCGCCAGCCGAAACGATGCTACTTCAGCTCGACCTTGGCGCCGGCCTCCTCGAGCTTCTTCTTCATGGCCTCGGCGTCGGCCTTGGAGATGCCTTCCTTCACGGCCTTGCCGCCGGCTTCGACCAGATCCTTCGCCTCCTTCAGGCCGAGCCCGGTGATGGCGCGGACCTCCTTGATGACGTTGATCTTCTTGTCGCCGCCCGACATCAGGATGACGTCGAACTCGGTCTGCTCCTCGACCACGGCCGCGGCAGCGCCACCGCCGACGGCTGCAACCGCGACGGGAGCGGCAGCGGAAACGCCCCACTTCGTCTCGAGCATCTTGGTGAGCTCGGCGGCCTCGATGATGGTGAGACCGCTCAGCTCGTCGACGATTTTCTCAAGCTTGGACATGTTGACACGACCTTTTTCGGTTTGAACCCTGTGAACCTTCGCATTGCCCCGGCCCTTGCACTCGAAGTGCTAGGCCGCCTTCTCGCCTTCCGTTGCCCGCGCCTGGATGACGCGTGCCAGACCCGCTCCCGGCTCACTGACGAGACGGGCGATCCTGCTTGCCGGCGCCTGGATGAGACCCAGGATCTTGCTCCTCAACTCATCGAGCGAGGGCAACTCGGCAAGTGCCTTCACGCCATCCCGGTCGAGCACTGTCGACCCCATCGCCGCACCCAGGATCACGAGCTTGTCGTGCTCCTTGGCGAAGGCGACGGCGACCTTGGCCGCCGAGACCGGATCCGTCGAGGTCGCGACGACGGTCGGCCCCTTGAACAGATCGGCGATGCCGGCGGACGGGGTCCCCTGGAGGGCGAGCTTGACGAGCCGGTTCTTGGCCACCTTGACCGTGCCGCCCACCAGTTTCATCTGGCGGCGAAGCTTGGTCATATGAGCGACCGAGAGGCCGGCATAGTGGGCGACGACCACCACGTTGGCGGCAGCTAGCGCCTTGTGGAAGGTCGCGACGAACTCGGACTTCTGAGCTCTTTCCACTTGCTCTCTCCACTGATGCAGCCGAGCTTGCCTGGCTCAGCCGCGATTGCACCGTGCTGCCGGTAGCGCGATCCGGCTGGCAAGCCCGCGCCACGACAGCGTCTCTTGCCTGTCCAACGCAATCCGGACGCTGCCTCGAGGCAACTCCCAGAGCGCGATCGCCCGCGAGGTCCAAACCGAAGGCGCAGGATCTCCTGCTCCCTCTGTCCGTCTCCCGTCTCATGCAGGCCCGTTGGGCTTAAGCCAGGATCGCTCCTGGCACCTGCAATCTCGGACAGGTCGGGCTCGATCTTGCGAGCGAGCCCACGCGATCCGGACCGAGGTCCGGAACTGGTAGGTCAGGGAGTGGGGAACAGGGAGTTGGGAGTAGAAAGAGAATGTCTCTTGCCCACTCCCCAATTCCCTATTCCCTGCTCCCACTTCGACATCAAACCTGCTGTCCCCCACCCGAAAAGCTCTGGAGGTCGATCCGGATGCCCGGCCCTTGGGTCGAGGAAATCGCGATGCGCTTCAAATAGGTGCCCTTGGCGCCGGCCGGCTTGGCCTTGATGACTGCGTCCGCGAACGCCTTCAGGTTCTCGACCAGTGCAACCTCGGTGAAGCTCGCCTTGCCGACACCGGCCTGGAGGATGCCCGCCTTCTCGACCCGGAACTCGACGGCGCCGCCCTTGGAGGCCCGCACCGCGTCGGCGACATTGGGTGTGACGGTGCCGACCTTGGGGTTGGGCATCAGGCCACGCGGGCCCAGCACCTTGCCGAGCCGGCCAACCAGCGGCATCATGTCGGGCGTGGCGATGCAGCGATCGAAGTTGATGGTACCCTTCAGCACCTGCTCGACCAGGTCTTCAGCGCCGACCACATCGGCGCCGGCTTTGCGCGCATCCTCGGCCTTGTCGCCCCTGGCGAACACGGCGACGCGCATGGTGCGGCCCGAGCCGTTTGGCAGCTGGCACACGCCGCGAACCATCTGGTCGGCGTGCTTGGGGTCGACGCCCAGGTTGATCGAAATCTCGACCGTCTCGTCGAACTTTGCCTTGGCGCCGGCCTTGACCAGCTTCACGGCCTCCTCGACGCCATAGAGCTTGTCGCGATCGACGCCTTTGACGGCTTCCTTGTAGCGTTTTCCGTTCGTTGCCATGGCCCTACTCCGTCACCTGCAGACCCATCGAGCGGGCGGAGCCCGCGATGATCCGCGCGCCCTGATCGAGATCGCCCGTATTGAGGTCGGCGAGCTTGGTTTTCGCGATGTCGCGGCACTGCTCCATGGTCACGGTGCCGGCACTGCCGCGCCCCGGGGTCTGCGAGCCGGCGGTGATCTTGGCTGCCTTCTTCAACAGGAAGGAAGCAGGCGGCGTGCGCATCTCGAAGGTGAACGACTTGTCCGAAAACACAGTGATGACGACCGGGATCGGCATCTCGGGCTCGAGATCCTTGGTCTTGGCATTGAACTCCTTGCAGAAGCCCATGATGTTGACGCCGCGCTGGCCGAGCGCGGGTCCGATCGGGGGTGACGGATTGGCCTTGCCCGCTGGAACCTGCAGCTTGTTGTAGCCGTCGATTTTCTTCGCCATTGCTCCCTTTCCGGCCAGAATTGGCCCCTATGCTGGATCCGTGGTGCGAACCTTGACTTGGCCTCTGGCGTGAGGTCCGGGTCCTTCCACGACTTCGGGCGGGAGGGCACTCTCGTGCCCCCTGTCGCCCCTTCGACCGGCTACGGCGCTCGCCGTGGCCCAATGCTCAACTCGCGACCTTCTCGACCTGGCTGAACTCGAGCTCGACCGGGGTCGCCCGGCCGAAGATCGAGACGGCGACCTTCAACCGTGTCCGCTCCTCGTCGACCTCCTCGATCTGGCCACTGAAGGAGGCGAACGGCCCGTCGGCCACGCGCACCATCTCGCCGACCTCGAAGGTGATCGAAGGCTTGGGGCGCTCGACGCCCTCCTGCACCTGCTGCAGGATCCGCATCGCCTCGCCGTCGGTGATTGGCATCGGCTTGTTGTCGGTGCCGAGGAATCCTGTGACCTTGGGCGTCTGCTTGATCAGATGATAGGCCTGATCGGTCATCTGCATCTTCACCAGAACATAGCCGGGGAAGAACTTGCGCTCCGAGGAGACTTTGCGCCCGCGCCGGGTCTCCACGACCTCCTCCATCGGCACCAGCACCTCCTCGAACAAGTCCGTCAGGCCCTGCTGAGCGGCACGCTCCTTGATGGCCTCGGCGACCTTGCGCTCGAAGTTCGAATAGGCGTGGACGATGTACCAGCGCTTCGCCATGGCTCTCTTCAAGTAGCTGCTCAGGAAACGGCCTCGACCCGACTTGTCTGCCTCAGCGTCCAAGCCCGAGCAGCAGGCTGACCAGCCTGCTGATGATCTGATCCGCGGCCAGGAAAAAGAGGCTTGCCAGCACGACCATCAGCAGGACCATGCCCGTCGTGATCGTGGTTTCCCGCTGGCTCGGGAAGGTCACTTTGGCGACCTCGGCCCGCACCTGGCGCATGAACTCCATAGGACTATTGGCCGCCATCGTATTCAGTCTGCCCCCCGGTCGGTCGATCGGCCAGTGGGCACCTCTCTCGTCAAACTGCTTCTATCGTGGCAAAGACCGGGCTCGAGCTGCCCACCCGGCCATCCGGCTCTCTCTGAATTCTCTCTCCGGCCAGGATCGCGCGCGATGCTCGCCCATTGGCAGGGGTGGAGGGGCTCGAACCCCCAGCCTTCGGTTTTGGAGACCGACGCTCTACCAATTGAGCTACACCCCTTTGCGCAGGTCAAACGGCGCCGTCCGCCCACACAGGCTCCCACTGAGAAGCGCGCATCATTAGCCGAAGACGCGCGGCTTGTCACGTCCCCGATTCGAAGTCAAGCGTAATCGTCCGAACGTGCTCGTTACACGCCCGTGACTGTGCCGTCAATTGCGTCCCGGTTCGGGTTTACGCCCGCGCGCTCTTTCGCTACATGTCGCCTTCGACGTTGCGGCAGCGCAGGCGCTCCATCGGGAGAACGGCCTGCAGGATCATTCCGGGAGTGCCTAGCCCATGTCCAATGCGAAATCGCCGCGGCCTGCCGCCGGCAAGGTGAGCCA
>JANNSW010000424.1:0-30872 GCA_031403055.1 Hyphomicrobiaceae bacterium
CAACTGCTGCCGTGTTTGCCGAGTTGCGCGCGGCCCCGCTCGACACCCACCACCCGCCGAGCGGGGATGGCCTGCCGCGGGATCGTGCGGCGCTGATCGCTGGGATCATCGCCAGCCGCAACGATCTGGAGCCGCCAGCCATCCGGCTGTGCCCGCCGGTCGCCGACGTGCTCGCGGCCCTGCGCGCGACCAGAGACTGCCTGCTGGCGCGGCTCTCGGGCAGCGGGCCGACCTGCTTTGGGCTCTACGCGGATGACGAAACCGCCGAGGCCGCCGCCCGCCAGCTCGCACAGCACCATCGGGCCTGGTGGGTCACCGCCACGCGACTGCACTGAACGGGCTGCGCCAGAGCTAGCACCCGGAATCACAAGTTCATACACCTGGGTCGTCATGCCCGCATCACGGACGCACCGAAGCCGTGCTCCGCACGGAAGGCGGGCATCCAGCTAATTCTCCACGCGACATCAGCGGCTTGTCTGGGTTCCCGCCTTCGCGGGAATGACGGAGGAGGATGGTTGTTAGGACTCACTCACTGGAGATGGTGGGTACTAGTGTTCCGGCACAATCAAAAAGTACCCGCTTCCCCGGCCGACCAAAGGTCGAGCCGGGGTCCAGGAGTCCCGCGGCACGGCCTTGCCATTGGCCCCTGGATCCCGGATCGCCGCCTGCGGCGGCGTCCGGGAAGACGGTTACTAAATGAATGAGTCAGAACACTAGCGCGGCGCCATCATGGCGTCGTGCACCAGTTTCTGGAAGAAATGAACATGGTGCTCGCTGTACTCGCAATGGTCGCGATCGACCACGAACCGGCCCTGCCGATAGCCGCGCGAGTGCAGGCCCTTCTGCACCGCTTCGCACAGCCCCACATCCTCGGGCACCAGCGTGTTGCGGATGTAGTCCATCTGCTTTTGCTCGGCCTCGCTCGGTGTGCTGTTGGCGAAGTAGAAGTGCCAGCGCTCGCGCGTCGTTTCGGGGCCGGTTGGGATCACCTGGAACACGGCAAGGCTCGCGGTGCCCGGGAACATCAGCGGGATTGTGGTTGGAAACACGAAGCCGAACAGCGCCTCCTGCTCGAGCTCGGCGGTGCGCAACGCGTAGGCTGAATTCTCCAGGTTCTTCTTCTCGACGGCATGGATGAAGGTGATGCCATCATCCGACCAGGCAGCCTTGGTGTCGTAGTCGATCAGCTCCATCAGCGCCTTGTGATTGACCGCGCAATGGTAGCACTCGTGGTTGTTGTCGATCACGGTTTTCCAGTTGGCGGCGACGTCACGCTCCCAGGTGGCGGCCCGGACGAGGCTGTCCATGCGCGGGCAGGCATCGCGCATCGCCGCCAGCAGCTTTCCCGCCTGATCGATCAGCGGTCTCGCCTCGCGATCGAGATTGGCGAAAAGCAACCCGCCGTACTCCTCGATCCGCACCGCCTTCAGGTCCGCATTGTCGGGGATCCACTCCTTCAGCGCGTCGCGCCCGCGAGCCCCGCGGAACTTGCCATCCGACTGGTAGCACCACTGGTGATAGGGGCACACGATCAGGCGCGTGTTGCCCTGGCCGGCGAGGAGGGGATGCGCCCGATGACTGCAGACGTTGTAAAAGCCGCGGATCTGGCGGTCCTCGCCGCGGATGATCACGATCTCCTGGTCCATCACCTGACCGGTGAAGTAGTCGCCCGGCTTTGGGATGTCGCTGACGTGGCCCAGAAAGCACCAGGAGCGATAGAAAATCGCCTCGTGCTCCTGGCGGAATACGGCCGGGTCGAAGTACCAGTCCGACGGCAGCGTATCGGACTGCTCGGCGAGCGCACTGAACCTCCCGGCATCCAGAGCAGGCGGATGGTGCAGCTCAGGCTTTGCGATCATCTTCATGGTCCAGCCACCTCGTCCGCCGTTTGGCTTCAATGCGCCCGATTCACGCAGAACGCGACCACCTCGAGCAGTGCCGACTTGTGGCGGCTGTCGGGGAAGATCGCCAGCGCGTCGCGCGCGATTGCGCCATAGTGGCGGGCGCGCTCGATCGTGTCGTCGATGGTGCGATGCGCCTTCATCAGCCCGATCGCCCGCTCCAAGTCGCCGTCCGCGATTTTGCCCGTTTCGAGCGTGCGGCGCCAGAAGGCACGCTCCTCCTCGTTGCCGCGCCGATAGGCGAGCACCACGGGCAGCGTGATCTTGCCCTCGCGGAAATCATCGCCAACGGACTTGCCCAGGCGTCGCTCCTCGCCCGCGTAGTCGAGCGCATCGTCGACGAGCTGGAAGGACAGCCCCAGATTGCGTCCATAGGATCTGAGCGCGGCCTGCTCGGGCTGCGGCCGCTCGGCGATCGCGGCTCCGACCTCGGCCGCCGCCGAGAACAGCGCCGCGGTCTTGGCATCGATGACTGCGAGGTACTCGTCCTCGGTGGTCGCGGTGTTCTTGGCGGCGGACAACTGCATCACCTCGCCCTCGGCAATGATGGCGGCCGCCCCCGACAGGATGCGCAGCGCCTTCAGCGAGCCTACATCGACCATCATCTTGAAGGACTGGCCGAGCAGGAAATCACCAACCAGCACGCTCGCCTGGTTGCCCCAGACCATGCGCGCGGTCGCCTTGCCGCGGCGCAGAGCCGATTCATCGACCACATCGTCGTGCAGCAGGGTCGCCGTGTGCATGAACTCGACCGAGACCGCGAGCGTCACATGCCCGTCCCCGCCATAGCCGCACATCTGGGCGGCGGCGAGCGTCAACATCGGCCGCAAGCGCATGCCGCCCGAATTGATCAGATGGCGCGCAAGCTCGGGGATCAGGTCCACGTCCGAGTGGGCCTTGTCCAGGATGATACGGTTGACGCGCGCCATATCCGCGTCGACGAGGTCGAGCAGAGGCTTCAGGCTTGCCTGCGGATCGCGTGCGTCATCGAGTGCTACGACAACCCCCACGGGAGCTCCTCAATCAGTCTGCGACTTCGGGAGACTATAGTGAGGGGGGGTGGTATCAGGTCAAGCTACTTCGCCGCTCCAGCGGCCTTGAGACATCACTTGGAAGCGAGGCGGGGCGTGCAGGAGCTGCTCAGAACCAATGACCCGGTGCTGCTGACACTGGTCGAGGCCGTGCTCGCGGGCGCGGAACTCGGCTATTTCGTCGCCGACGGCTACATGAGCGTGCTCGAGGGCTCGATCGGGATCCTGCCGCGTCGCGTGCTGGTGCTGGCGGAGGATATCGCCCAGGCTCGCAGATTGATCATGGGGGCCGGGGTCGCGGCCGGGGAGCTCAGCCAATGACCATGGCGGCAACCCTCGCGACCACCGAGGATGCCTTCATCGGCGGCCGTTTGACGCTGCTGCAGGCCCGCGACGGTCATCGGGCCGGGCTCGATGCCGTGTTGCTGGCGGCGGCAGTCGCCGGCGAGGCGGGCGAGCGCGTGCTCGAGGCCGGCAGCGGGCCCGGCGTCGTTTCGCTGCTGGTCGCGTGCAGGGTCCCGGGCGTCACGGTCCTGGGCATCGAGATCGAGCCGGACCTCGTCGCGCTCGCCCAGGAGAACGCGCGCCGCAATGGACTGGCCGAGCATGCGCGGTTCGTCGTGGGCGACGTCACATCGGGAGCGGCGGCCCTGCGCGCAGCCGAGGCGGAGCCTGGAACATTCGATCATGTGATTGCCAACCCGCCCTTCGTTGCCACTGGCCAAGGCCGGCTGCCTGCCACGGCTCTGAAGCGGCGCGCCAGCACGATGCCAACGGAGGGCCTCGACCACTGGTTACGGTTTCTCGCCAGCGCCTGCAGGCCGGGCGGCCAGCTGACGCTGATCCACCGCGCCGATGCGCTCGCCCGCCTGCTCCAGGCGATTGAGGGGCGCTTTGGCGGAATTGGCATCTTTCCGCTGTTTCCCCGGCCAGGCGAGCCTGCCTTGCGGGTGATCGTCACGGGCACGAAAGGCAGCCGCGCGGCACTCACCCTCCAGAGGGGGCTGGTGCTGCACGAGGTCGAAGGCAACCGTTTCACTGTTGCAACCCAAGCCGTGCTGCGGGATGGCGCACCGCTCGCGCTTGCGGCCGGTCAGAGCAGGAAGTCGTCGGCCTTCGAGTTGTAGAGGCCAGTCAGCTCGGGGAGGGGCGGCCTCAGCTCCGCTTCGTTCGGGTATTGATGATATGCATGTTGCCGATGAAGCTGTAGGAGACCACGTCGATACTGGCGGCCTGCCAGAACGGCGCATGAAAACTCTCGATCGTGTGGTGGTACTTGCCGCCGGTGAAATCGATGGTCTCGGTCTTGCGCGGCGCCCGGTTGAAGGGAAGTGCGGCTTCCTCCATCGGCGTGTAGGTCCCCATCAGCCGTGGCGTCGAGGCGAAAATGCCGGTGAAGACGCCGCGATTGCTCAGATACTCGTGCCACAGCTCGATCACTGCGACGCAGGCCGGCCGCGACATCTCGTGCTGGTTGAAGAGACCCGGGCCGCGCGCGAAAATGAGATCGAAATGGCCCTTGGGGAACGGCAGCTCGGTCTCGACATCGCCGACCACGAACCGCCCGACCGGGTCGCCCACGAGCTCGGCTGCCTTGGCGATGCCGCCGGCGGAAATGTCGATGCCATAAAGCTCGAGCGCCGGGTTGAGCGCCTGGAATCCCTTCGACCAGATGCCGTCGCCGCAGCACAGATCGAGCACGCGGCCCTTTGCAGGTACCCGGACATGGGCCGACAGCCAGCGCACGACCTTGTCGAGGTCGTAGCCGAAGCCCTGGCGGTTCCGGTAGAACTCGTCAGTCGCCTCCAGTGCCTCGGCTGGGGATAGGTAGGTCGCGTGCTTGATCATGCGGGCGGTCTCCGTTCTAGTGTCGACACTAATGGATTCGCGATCCCCGCGGCAGCGCCCGGACCGCGCTCGGGATAACTGATCTGGGGACAACCCGGCCCGGTTTCAGCTTGTCCGCCCGTCGTGTGCCGGTGCGTCAGGCCTCGTAAGTCGCGGATGAACATGGCATCGAACCCGGTATTCAGACGCTATCTCGAGCATTTCGGGCCGACCGTGCCGGTGCGCGACCTGGTCGAGCGGCCCGGCGTCGCCAACGTCGTCGCGCTACGCCACGACATCGACTACGACCTCGATGTGGCCCTCGAGCTCGCCTATTGGGAGCATGCGGCCGGTTGCCGGGCGAGCTACTATGTGCTGCACGGCGCGCCCTATTGGGACGATCCGCTGCTGATCGAGAAGTGCCTGCAGCTGCAGGATTATGGCCACGAGGTCGGGCTGCATCTCAATCTGCTGACCGAGTGGCATCGCGGCGAGATCGACGACGTGGAGGCCGAGCTCGGACGCCTGCTCGACCGTTTCCGCGCGGCCGGCGTCACCATCACCGGTGTCGCGGCCCATGGCGACAAGGCCTGCTATGACGAAGGCTTCACCAATTATTGGCCATTCGCCGAGCTGAGGCCCGCCAACCCGGCCGCGAGCGAGGCGCGTGTCACGGCCGAAGGGACGATCGCGCGCGAGAACGACCGGGCGATCGTCTATCCCCCCGATCGCCATGCGCTGGTGCGGGGCGATGGCCAGGCATTTCCCTACTGGTCGATCGCGCTCGCCCGTCATGGCCTCGACTATGAGGCCTCGCGAGTGCCGGCCGAGCACTATTTCTCGGATTCGGGGGGCACCTGGAAGCGCACGCCGGACCCTTTGAGCGAGCCGTTCGACCGGGGACGGCGGCTGGTGCTGATGCACCCGCTCTACTGGCGCGGGTCGCAACGGCACTACTATTTCCTATCGACCGCGCGCTCGGGCTCGAAATGGCTTGCCCGCTTCCTCGACGAGGCGACCTCCCTCACCGCGCGCCACGAGTTCTCGCTCAATCATCGCATCGTCGAAGGCGCCCCGGTCGCCGACAAGCACACAGGCGCCGGCTTCACCGATCTGCTCGCGGCTCCCGCACAGGCCAAAGCCCTGATCGCCGAAGCGCGCAACTGGTCGGAAGGCTTGCTCACCGACTATGCCGAGGCCAATGTCTACCTCGAGCGCTTCCTCGAGGTGCTGCCGAAAGGCGAGGGCACCATGCTCGTTCACCTCCACCGCGAGCCGCAGGCCGTCGTGCGGTCGCTGATCGAGCGTGGCTGGTACAATGTCCCCTTCGACGACCGCCATCCTCCGGTTGCCATCAATGGCTGGAACGAGATGAGCCAGCTCGAGCAGGCCTGCTGGTACGTGCGCGACACCAGCCTGCGGTTGGCTGCCGCCACCGGCAAGCGTCTCGTCTTCGAGCGCATGGTCAAGGATCTCGGCTACCTGACGAGGTTTCTGCTCGAGCTCGGCATTCCGGTCCACCCCCGGCTCGCTGCCCGGGTGTTCGGGGAGAGCGTGAACGCGACCAAGGTCTGGAGCGTCGCCCCACTCGATGATTGGCCTGCCGATCAACTTGCCACGCTGCGACGCGTGCTCGATCCAGCCGAGGAGGCGCTGGGCTATCGCAAGGTCGGCCGTATGAAGGGCGCGATCGGATCGGCGACGGCCGCGTTCGCCCGTGAGCGCAAACGCCGGCAACAGGCGCGAAACGATACGCTCGAGCTGCTCGACGATATCACGCGGGCGCGGAGCGCGGGTTGTCTGTCGGTGAAGAACTGCGCCCTCACGTGGGAGGGTGGCGAGGCCGTCGCACGGTTTTCCGCGAGGTCCGCGAGCTATCTGCTGCTCGGCTCCGGCTATTGGCACGGCGCCAAGGAAATGTCGCAAGCCTATCTCGCCAAGCTGCAAGCGAGCCGAGGCGTCCTGGCAACGCCAGATGAGGCCACCGGCGCCCCGCGGCCGGGTTGGCTCCACACCGTCGCTGGGCGCGCGCGACCGGTCGCAAATCAGGTGCAGCGTTGGCTCGGGCAGGTCCTGGCTACCGCCGAAAAACCACCGCGCCACGCGATGGCCTGGGGCGGCTGGCCGGCGTCGGCCGACCAGATCTACACCGTCGGCGTCACGCTCCGATTTGCCCAGCTGCAAGGCTCGGTGCGGGTCATCTGTCTCTCTCACGACACCGACGGCAAGCTCATCAGCCAACGCGACATCGGGATCCTGTCGCCGAGCTGGCCGACCTTCCGCCGCCACTTCCGGCCCGATCGCAACGCCGCGAGCTTCAACATCGCCCTCTATACCAGCAAGGACGAGGATGCCTGCACGGTCGTGATCGAGGAGCTGCGGCTGGCAGCCCAATCCGAGAACAGGTCGGGTGCACTCACGCCCGACGAGGTTCTCGCCCGGGCCGAGGCGAGCTCCAAACGCAGCCCAAAACCGGATGCCGCCGACAGGCCGCTCGTCGCCGGCATCGCCGAGCTCGACCCGATGGTGGTGGCGCTGGGCAGCGGCCGCATCAAGCCCTGGGGCGTGAGTGTCACGGTCGAGGCGGGCGGACTGCGGATCGCGCCCGACAATGGAGCCCGCGCCAGCCACTTTCTCGCCGGGGGTGGGAGTTGGCACAAGGCTCTGCTGGCTCCCACCGGCAGCGCCGGGGGAGGCACGGCCTGTGGGTGGCGGGCGTCTCCCGGCGACCGGGTCCGCGGCTATGTGCATGGGCAACTGCATGAGCACAACCCGCCGGTCGGCGTGTTCGTCCTCATCTACGACAAGGAAGGCGCCCTGGCCGGCGATGTCTGTGTCGGACGCCTGTCACCGACTCAGGCAACAGTTTCCTTCGATGTGCCGATTTTGCACGACGCATGCTATTTCAATGTCGCCTTGCACTTGCCCGAATCAAGCGGAGCGATTCTTATCGAGGACGTTCGACTGGGCCGGTTCAACTGCGCCGCATAGTGCCGGCCGACCCAGGGGTTGATGCAGGGGGAATGCCGGATGGCTCGTATTGCAATGATCGTCAGCAATCCCTGCAACCCGGACTACCGGGTGATCAAGCAGGCCGAGTCGCTGGTGCGCCATGGTCACAAGGTGCGCATTTTCTGCACGGCCAAATCCGGGATCGCGCAGGAGGAGACGATCAACGGCGTCGAATACCAACGTGTCTGGCTGACGCCGCCGGTCAAGCCGCGGACGCAACCCGCGCTCGTCGCCTCGATCGCGCAACGAGCGAAGGCAGCCGCCTCCCGACCGGCCGGCTTGCCCGGCATGGGGAGCACGGCCCCAGCGCCGGAGGGATTGGCGACCGTCGATCCCCGCACACCCCTGCTGCTCACCCGGACCCTCGATCGAGCCGTCGTGCGGCCGCTAGCCAGGGCCACGAAGCTCGCCCGGGGCTTGCAACGACGCTCGACAGCGGCGATCCGCAAGACGGCGACCCACACCGCTCGGCAGCTCCATCGCATGCGGGGGACCATCGTGAAGACCGGCGCCCGGCTGCACAAATCAGCAAAGTCACCGTTCGCCCGCCTGCTGAAGGCTCCCTTCGTCACCAAACGCACCAAATTCCGCACCACGGCGAGGATCTTCGCGCCACTGGTTGCCGGCTGGAAACCCGACATCGTGCACGCCCACGATCTGATCTGCCTCCCGGCCGGGCGCGCAGCGGCGGCGGCGACAGGCGCACGCCTCGTCTACGACAGTCATGAGCTGGAGGTTCACCGCAACCCGCCGCTCCCCTACTTCCTGAAGCGGCACTACCGCAGCGTCGAGGCCCGCTACATTCGAATGACCGACGCGGTCATCACGGTCTGCGAGCCGATCGCCGACCATCTCGCACGGGAGTATCGGATCAGCCGACCGGCGGTCGTCTACAACGCGCCGACTGTCGATCACCCGTCGGCGGCCCAACCCGGGCGTCCACGTGCGCGGGGCTGGAAAGACCAGGACGGTGCCGCCCGCGATATCCGTGAGGAGTCGGGCGTCCCGCCGGGAGGCCTGCTCGGCATCTATGTGGGGCTCGTCACCATCAATCGTGGCATCGAGACCATGATCGATGCGCTCGATAGCCTGCCCAACGTCTGGTTTGCGGCCGTCGGACCTCGCAACGAGGCTGTCGCCAAGGCCTTGATCGGGCGAGCCGCCCAGAGCGGGACTGCGGAGCGCTTCTCGATCCTGCCACCTGTGCATCCCGATAGCGTGGTCGATTTCATCGGCGGCGCCGATTTCGGCATCAATCCACTGAAGCCGGTGACACTCTCCTACGATTACGCCATGCCCAACAAGATCTTCGAGATGAGCCTTGCCGGGCTCGCGATCGTAAACTCGGACGCCCAGGAGACCGCACGCTTCGTGCGCGAGCACGGGATCGGAGTGGTGTTCGACCATCGCGAGCCGAGTGATTGTGCCCGCGCCGTGCGCGAGCTGACCGCCGATATCGACGCTTATCGGCCCAGTGCCGCCAAGTTGATCGCGATGCGTGACCGCTTCGGCTGGCACCGGCAGGAGGAGACGCTGATCGCGCTCTACGACAGGCTGCTCGCCGCTCGAGTAGGGGCGTCGGGCTTGCCACGCTTGACGAGCGGGCAGCGCATGCGGGCTTGATGGCGCCAGCATGAGCTATCCGGCGCGCGGCAGCCGCCGCGGCTTGCGGAACGGCCGGTCGTCGGGGGTGTCAGCGGTCTCGCCCCGCTCCGGCTTCCTCTCCCCCTCGAGGCCGAGATCGCGCGCAACGTTCGAGCCCAATTGCTCCCGCAGCACCCGCCGATTGACCTCCTCGACCGCGCCCGGCGCCAAGTCGGAGAGCTGGAAGGCTCCAAACGAGATGCGAATCAGCCGGTTGACGCCGAGCCCCAGCGTCTGCAGCACCCGCTTCACCTCGCGGTTCTTGCCCTCGCGCAGGCCGAGCACCAGCCAGCAATTGGCACCCTGCTTGCGCTCGAGCAGCGCTTCGATCGGGCCATAGCGCACGCCGTCGATCTCGATGCCGTCCTTCAGCCGGTCGAGCGCGGCCTGCTCGACCACACCATGCGCGCGGACCCGATAGCGCCGGAGCCAGCCGGTCGCGGGCAGCTCCAGATGGCGGGCGAGCGCGCCGCTGGAGGTGAGCAGCAGCAGGCCTTCGGTGTTGTAGTCGAGGCGGCCGACCGAGACCACGCGCGGCAGGTCAGGCGGCAGCGCCTCGAACACGGTCGGCCGGCCTTCGGGGTCGCGGTGGGTCGTCACGCGCCCCTTGGGCTTATGGTAGCGCCAGAGCCGGATCTCCTGGCTCTCCGCCAGCGGCTTGCCATCGACGGTCACCTTGTCGCTCGGGATCACCACCAGAGCCGGGCTCGTCAGCACCTGACCGTTCACCGCCACCCGGCCGGCCTCGATCCACCGCTCGGCGTCGCGGCGCGAGCACATGCCGGCGCGCGCGATCGCCTTGGCAATCCTCATGCCGCCGCCCACCTCGTCTGGCGAGGTTGCTGCACGCTTGCTCTGGCTGCGATCGGCTGGCATGGCTGGCCCGGATGCTCGATTGGCAATGGAGGCTTATGACAGTGCAGCTTGGGGAAAGCCATATGGAGTTGGCGCTCGCCGAGGCCCGCGGCGCTGCGGTCCGTGGCGAGGTGCCGGTCGGCGCGGTGGTGGTCGGCGCCGATGGCACGGTGATGGCGGTAGCAGGCAATCGCACGCGCGAGTTGGCCGACCCGACGGCGCATGCCGAGCTGCTGGCGATCCGGGAGGCCTGCCGGCTGCTGGGGAGGGAGCGCCTCACCGGCTGCGATCTCCACGTCACGCTCGAGCCGTGTGCGATGTGCGCGGCCGCGATCTCGTTTGCCCGGATCAAGCGGCTCTATTTCGGCGCGTCCGACCCCAAGGGGGGGGCGGTCGAGAGCGGCGCACGCTTCTTTTCCCAACCGACCTGCCACCACGCGCCAGAGGTCTATGGCGGCATCGGGGAAGGGGAGGCTGCCGGATTGTTGCAGGCGTTCTTTGTGGGCAAACGGGGATAGATCACGCTCGAGCCTCTCCGCCCTCGTGGAAGAAATCGTAGATCGCCTTGGCCATCGCCTCGTTGATGCCCCCGACCGCCATCAGGTCGGAGACGCCCGCCTTGGAGACGGCCTTGGCCGAGCCGAAATGGGCGAGCAACGCCCGCTTCCGGGTGGGGCCGATGCCGCCGATCTCATCGAGCGGATTGGCGCCGAGCGCCTGCTTGCGCTTGGCCCGGTGGGACCCAATGGCGAAACGATGGGCCTCATCACGCAGACGCTGCACGAAGTAGAGCACCGGATCGCGCGGCTCGAGCATGAAGGGCTCGCGGCCCGGCGCATGAAAGTGCTCGCGGCCGGCGTCGCGATCGGGGCCCTTGGCGACCCCGACCAGAGGAACATTGGCGATCCCGAGCTGATCGAGCACGGCCTTGGCGACCCCGAGCTGACCCTTGCCGCCGTCGATCAGCACCAGGTCGGGCCAGTCGGGCAGGTCCGCCGAGACGGCCTCGGTCTCGTCCGCGGGCAACCCCTCGTCCGGCGCCGTCTCCCCAGGGGAGATGGGGAGCGAGGGGGGAGGCGCGAGAGGGCTGGGACGAGGGGTTTCCCCGTGCTCCTTCAACAGGCGCGCGAACCGGCGCGACAGCACCTCGCGCATCATCGCGTAGTCGTCGCCGGGCGTGAGGCCGGCCGCGCGGATGTTGAACTTCCTATACTGCCCTTTGGCAAATCCCTCCGGCCCGGCAACGATCATGGCCCCGATGGCGCTCGCTCCCTGGATGTGGCTGTTGTCGTAGACCTCGATGCGGCGCGGCACCTGCGCGAGCCCGAAGCTTGCCGCGACCCCCACCAGCAGCTTGCGCTGCGACGATCCCTCCGCCAGCCGCCGGCCCAGCGCCTCGCGGGAATTCGCCAGCGCATGCTCGATCAGGTCACGCTTGCCGCCGCGCTGGGGCACGGCCAGCTCGACCCGGCGGTCGGCCTTGCTCGAAAGTGCCTCCTCCAGCAGCTCGCGGCCTGCCATCTCGTGGGAGGCGAGAATCAATCGCGGCACCGGCTTGTCGTCGTAGAACTGCGCCATGAAGGATTCGAGCACCTCGCCCACCTCGAGCGAGCGGTCGGCACGCGGAAAATAGGCCCGGTTGCCCCAGTTCTGGCCAGTGCGGAAGAAGAACACCTGGATGCAGACCTGCCCGCCCTCCTGATGGGCGGCGAACACGTCGGCCTCCTCGATGCCATCGGGATTGATGCCCTGGTGGCTCTGCACATGGCTGATGGCGGCGAGCCGGTTGCGATAGCGCGCCGCCTGCTCGTATTCGAGCTTGTCGGCGGCCGTCAGCATCAGCGCGCGGAGCTGCTCGCGGACTTTCGCGCCCTCGCCCTTCAGGAACAGCACGGCTTCCTCGACGAGGGCCCGATACTCCTCGAGCGCGATCTCGCCGGTGCAGGGCGCGCTGCAACGCTTGATCTGGTGCAGCAGGCAGGGTCGCGTCCGGCTTTCGTAGACCGAATCCGAGCATGAGCGCAGCAGGAACGCGCGCTGCAGCGTGTTGATCGTGCGGTTGACGGCGCCGGCCGAGGCGAAGGGCCCGAAATAGTCGCCCTTGCGGTTGCGTGCGCCGCGGTGCTTCAGGATCTGCGGCGCGCCCTGGTCGCGGGCGATCAGGATATAGGGAAACGACTTGTCGTCACGCAGCAGCACATTGTATCGCGGCTTCAGGCGCTTGATCAGGTTGGCTTCGAGCAGGAGCGCTTCCGACTCGGTTCGTGTCGTCACGAACTCCATCGACGCTGTCGTCGCGATCATCCGGGCGATGCGATTGCTGTGCCCGCCGATGCGCACATAGCTCGCGACACGCTTCCTGACGCTGCGCGCCTTGCCCACATAGAGGCAGGCACCGGCGACGTCATACATGCGGTAGACACCCGGCGCATTGGGCGCGGTCTTCAATGCCTCGGCAATGAGCTCGGAGCCGGTCGGCGCACCCACAGGTGCGGGCGGGGGCAACGGCACGGCGTCTGGAGTGTCAGTCGACATGACGCGCAAGGTAGGCTAGGCGGCTGGCGGTTGGAAGCCCCGCCGCCCTGCAGGAGGGGCGCTCCGCGCAGGCCGCCCTCCCACTCAATGCCCGATGCGCGACCACAACATGCGCTTGGCCAGGTAGAACAGCACCGCCGTGATCAGCAGGAAGATCATCACCCTGAGACCGAGCTGCTTGCGCTCCTCGAGCTTGGGCTCGGCCGCCCACATCAGGAAGGACGCGACATCCTTGGCATACTGGTCGACCGTCGCCGGCGTGCCGTCGGTGTACTCGACCTGACCATCCGACAGCGGCTTGATCATCGCGATCTGGTGGCCGGGGTAGGCCATGTTGAAGCTCATGCCATCGGCGAGCACGAAGGGCTCACCCTCCTCGGTCTTCATGCCGGCCGGCACCGCATCCTGATAGCCGGTCAGCAGGGCATTGATGTAGTCGGGACCGCCCTCCTGGTAGCCGGTCGCGATGTCCTTCACCCAGCGCACCGGCTCGAGATACCAAGTGGATTCCGCATGCATGGCGCGCGCCTTGGCGATAACCGACAGGTCGGGTGGCAGTGCACCATTGTTGGCTGCGCGGGCAGCCTCCACATTGGGATACGGTGACTTGAAGGCATCGGCCGGGCGACCTGGCCGCACCTTCGGCTGGCCATCCCCGTCGATATCGTCGACCTCGACCTCCGCGGCGAGCGCCTTGACGGCAGCTTCCGGGAACTCCGGGCCGCCCGCATCGCCGAGGTTGCGGAACTTCAACTGCCGCATGGAATGGCAAGCCGAGCAGACCTCCTTGTAGATCTTGAAGCCGCGCTGAAGCTGGGCCCGGTCGAAATGGCCATAGACGCCAGCAAAGGTCCAGCCCTGGTGGCCAGCCTCGGTCATCTCCTCGCTCATCGCCGAGGTCGGGGCGACCCCGACGCCGAGCAGCACCAATCCCAAGGCAAGTCCAAACCCTGCGGCCCGGCCCAATCGCGGCAATCTGCGCTTCGTCAAAGACATTTCGTTGGGCTCCAGGTTCTAGCGCTTCTCGGCCGCGGCATGGGCGCCTGCAGCCATGCCGCCGCTCGACGCCGACGCGCCCTTGCCGAGCACCGATTCGGTGATGGAGTTGGGCATCGGTCGCGGCGTCTCGATCAGACCGAGCAGCGGCAGGACGATCAGGAAGTGGAAGAAATAGTAGGCGGTGAAGATCCGCGAGAATATCACGTACCAGCCGTCCGGGGGCTTCGAGCCGAGATAGCCGAGCGCCAGGCAGCTGATCACCAACAGCCAGAAGAACCAGCGATACATCGGCCGGTACTTGGTCGAGCGCACCCGGGACGTGTCGAGCCACGGCACGACGAAGAGCACCAGGATCGAGCCCAGCATGGCGACGACGCCGAGCAGCTTGTCAGGGATTGCTCGCAGGATCGCGTAGAACGGCAGCAGGTACCATTCGGGCACGATGTGTGCCGGCGTCTGCAACGGATTGGCCTCGATGTAGTTGTCCGCGTGCCCCAGATAGTTGGGCGCGTAGAACACGAACCACGCAAACACCAGGCAGAACAGCGTCAGCACGAACCCGTCCTTGAGGGTGATGAACGGGTGGAACGGCACTGTATCGGACTCCCGCTTGACCGGGATGCCGTCAGGATTGTTGCTGCCGACCACATGCAGCGCCCAGATGTGCAATACGACCAAGCCCGCGATCGCGAACGGCAGCAGATAGTGCAGGCTGTAGAGCCGGTTCAGCGTGGCATTGGAGACCGCGAAGTCGCCCCAGACCCATTCGACGATCGCGGTGCCCACGCCCGGCAAGATCCGGTCGATCGAGGAGAACAGGTTGGTGATGACGGTCGCGCCCCAGAAGCTCATCTGCCCCCAAGGCAGCGTGTAGCCCATGAAGGCCGTCGCGATCATCAGCAGAAAGATCATCACGCCGAGGATCCAAAGCACCTCGCGCGGCGCCTTGTAGGACCCGTAATAGAGGCCGCGGAAGATGTGGATGTAGACGGCGAGAAAGAACATCGAGGCGCCGACCGCGTGGGTATACCGGATCAGCCAGCCCCAGTTCACGTTGCGCATGATGTGCTCGACCGAGTTGAACGCCATCAGCTCGTTGGGCACATAGTGCATGGCCAGCACGACGCCGGTGAGGATCTGCACCATCAGGCAGAACGACAGGATGCCGCCGAACGTCCAGAGGTAATTGAGGTTGCGCGGCGTGGCGAAGGTGAGGAAGTCGGCCGCCACCCGAATGATCGGCAGCCGCTCGTCCATCCAGCGCTCGAAGCCGGATCCCGGCTGATAGGTCGATTGATGCGACATGAAAATGGGCCTCGGTGAAAGATCTCAGCCGATCTTGATCTTGGTGTCGGAGAGGAACTCGTAGGGCGGAACCTTCAGGTTCTCGGGTGCCGGACCCTTGCGGATTCGCCCCGCCGTGTCGTAGTGCGAGCCGTGGCACGGGCAGAACCAGCCGCCAAACTCACCCCGCTTGTCGCCGATCGACTGGCCCTTGGGGATGCAGCCCAGATGGGTGCAGACGCCGATCAGCACCAGCCAGCGCTCGCTCTTGTCCATGGTGCGGTTGCGATCATCCGCCATCGTGTCCTCGGGCAGGGCGAGGTTGCGGGCGTAGGGGTCCTTCAGGTCGGCGACGACGACCGCGCGCGCCGCCGCGATCTCCTTGGCATTGCGATTGCGGATGAACACGGCCTTCTTGCGCCACATCACCGTGATCGCCTGGCCTTCGACAACCGGCGTGAGGTCGACCTCGATCGAGCCGAGCGCGAGCGCGGAAGCATCCGGGTTCATCTGGTCGATCAGGGGCCACAGCGCAGCTGCGGCACCCACGGCCGCAAAGGCCCCGCTCGCGATCATGAGGAAATCGCGCTTGGTGTGTTCGGGCTCGTCCGAGGAATGGGCAGCCAAGCCTAGTCTCCTTCCGGCAAACAATGATTCCCGCCAAAGCTCGACGCGCCTCGGGGCAGGGAATGCCCCTGGCTTTGAACGTCCCGCAATCCCAAACACGACTGCGGCTCAGCGCCGAGCACTCGGGCGATTTGCGCGCACTATGCCAGGATTGCCCGACCCGCGCACCCTCGCGCCTGCAACAAACAGCGCGACCTTTTGCCATCGTTTCGGGGGTGGCTCAAGGGTGTGGATGAAGCATGCGGCAATCACCCGCTCCCAGCACACCAAACCACATCGGCCCCTCCATGCGCCTTGCCCTCTACCAGCCCGACATCCCGCAAAACACCGGGACCATGCTCCGGCTGTGCGCATGCCTGGGCATCGGCGCGGACCTGATCGGGCCGGCTGGCTTCGACCTGTCCGACCGCTCCTTTCGCCGGGCCGGTCTCGACTATCTCGATCATGTGGAGATCCGCCGGCATCTGTCGTGGCAGGATTTTGCCAGCGCACACGCCGCCGCGGGCGGTCGCCTCGTGCTGCTGACGACCAAGGCAGACCACAGTCTCTACCGGTTCGTGTTCTCTCCCGACGACACGCTGCTCGTGGGCCGTGAAAGCGCGGGCGTGCCGGACGCCGTCCATCGCGCCGCCGGCGCCCGGGTCCGCATTCCCATGCGCGAGGGGCTGCGCTCCCTCAATGTCGCGGTCGCAGCCGCCCTCGCGCTGGGGGAAGCCATGCGCCAGACCGGGCTGCATTGCGATTCCGGCAACTTCTAAGCCACGCCGGCATCCGCTATAGATCGAGCTCCTCATGGCGGCTGGAGCATCAGATGACCTCGACGACAGCGACTGCGGACGTTCTGGTGATCGGCGCAGGCATGGCTGGCGCGTCGGTCGCGGCCGAGCTGGCCGCGGGCGGGCGCGAAGTAATCCTGCTCGAGCGCGAGGAGCAGCCCGGCTACCATACGACCGGGCGCAGCGCCGCCATGTTCATCCCGACCTATGGGCCGCCTGAGGTGCGGCGCCTGTCGGTCGCCGGCCGCGCCTGGTTCGACAGTCCACCCGATGGCCTTGCCGAGCATCGGCTGCTTTCGCCCTGCGGCGTGCTGTGGCTCGCAGCTCCGGGTGAGGAGAAGAAGATCGCCCAGATGCAGGCCGATGCAGCCACGACCGGCGCACGGCTCGAAGCACTCGCTCCGGCCCAGGCGGTGAAGGTGGTGCCGATCCTGCGCCCGGAGCGCATCGCGGCAGCCCTGCTCGAGCCCGACGCCATGAGCATGGATGTGGGTGCAATCCTGCTCGCGCGGCTGAAGCAGATCCGCCGCGCCGGCTCGAGGATCGAGCAGAAGGCCGAGGTCGTTGGATTGGCGCGCAAGGGCGGCATCTGGCAGACCACGACGGCGGATGGGCGCCGGTTCGAGGCCCCGATCGTCGTCAATGCGGCCGGCGCCTGGGCCGACGTGATCGGCCGCCTCGCTGGCGTCCGCGGCATCGGCCTCGTGCCGAAGCGGCGCACGATCGTCACCGTCGATCCGCCGGCCGGCGTCGATGTCGCGCGCTGGCCGGTGACCGGCGATCTGGCGCACACCTTCTATTTCAAGGCGGAAGCCGGCAAGCTCTGGGTGTCGCCCGCCGACGAGACGCCGGTCGAGCCCCAGGACGTGCAGCCCGAGGAGATGGATATCGCCATCACCATCGAGCGGTTCATGCAGGCGACAACGGTCGAGGTGCGCCGGCCCGGCAAATGCTGGGCGGGTCTGCGCAGCTTCGTGCCGGACGGCGAGCTGGTGATCGGCTTTGCTCCCGATGCGCAAGGCTTCTTCTGGCTCGCCGGCCAGGGCGGCTACGGCATTCAGACCTCGGCGGGAGCCTCCGTGCTCGCGGCGTCGCTGATCGAGGGGCGCGCGCTGCCAGCCGCTCTCGCCGGGCACGGAGTGACGGCGGCAGCCTCCTCGCCGGCCCGCCTTGCAGCCAAGAGCTAGGCCGTCATGACCGACACGGCTGCCCGTTCCTCGACGCCCGACGCTCGCAGCGAGTATTTGCTCGGCCTGCTGCTCATCGCTCTTTGCAATGTGTGCTTCAGCCTGGGCGGCCTCTTCATGCGATTGCTCGAGACCGATGTCTGGTCGGCCCTGTTCTGGCGGGGCATCTTCTGCGGGCTGACGGTGCTCGCCTGGCTGACGGCCCGCGAGGGTACGGCAAGCCTGCTTCGCCTCAACCGCATCGGCTGGCCAGGCGTGCTCGTGATCCTGTCGTCCTCAATCGCGATGATCTGCTACCTGACCTCGCTGAGAACCACGACCGTCGCCAACAATGCGATCATCTTCGGCACCATGCCGTTCATGATCGCCGGCATGGCGTGGCTGATGATCGGTGAGCGGGCAAGCCGGGCCACGCTATTCTTCTCGGCTTTCGCTTTTGCCGGCGTGGTCATCGTCATGAGCGGCTCGCTCGGCGGCATCCATCTGGTGGGCGACGCGCTTTCGGTCGCCATGACGGTGCTGAACGGCCTGATGATCGTGCTGCTGCGCCAGCATCGTGCGCTCTCGCTCTTCCTCGCGGTCGCGCTCTCGGCGTTTGCAACCTCGGTCATGGTCGCTCCCTTGGCCGCCCCAGTGACGGTCGCGCCGACCGACCTCGCCATACTCGCGCTGTTTGGAGCGACGCAAGGGGTCGCCCTCATCTGCATGACGATCGGGGGCCGGATGCTGCCCGCGGCCGACGCCGGCCTCACCGCCACGCTCGGTGTGCCGTTCGCCCCGTTCTGGGTCTGGCTCGCGCTCGGCGAGCTCCCCTCCAAGGCCGGCATGATCGGCGGCGCGATCGTGCTGACGGCCCTGCTCGCTCACGCCCTGTATGAAACCCGAGCGGCCTCCGGCACCCGGATGGAGACATAGGATGAAGCTCGAGCAGCTCGATCCCGACATGCAGGCCTATATCCGCAAGGTCGACAGCCTCTATCCGCCCGACGCCGTCAGCCTCGACATAGCCGGGCAGCGGCGCGTCTACGACGAGCTGTGCCGGGCCTTTGCTCCTAACTATCCAACGGGCGTCACGGCTACCGACGGCACGGTTCCAGGGAACGCCGGGCCGATCCCGGTCCGGCGCTACCGGCGAAAGCATAGCGAGGGGCCGGCCACGATCGTCTACTATCACGGCGGCGGCTTCCTGCTGGGCGGCCTCCATAGCCATGACAGCATTTGCGCGGAGATCTGCGCAGAGAGCGGCCACCGCGTCGTCTCGGTCGACTACCGGCTCGCGCCCGAGCACGTGCATCCGGCTCATTTCGACGATGCACTCTGGGCTTTCCGGGCGATCGCCGCGCAAGGCCGCCCGGTCGTCGTAGCCGGCGATTCGGCGGGCGGCAACCTCGCGGCAGCGGTTGCCCTGGCTGCTCGTGGCGAGGAGTTGCACCCTGTCGGCCAAGTGCTGATCTATCCAGGTCTGGGCGGCGACACGCTGGCGTTGCACTCCTACAGCGAGCATGCCGAGGCGATCCACCTCTCGGCCGCCGATGTCGGGTACTACCGGCAGGTGCGGGCCGGCGACCGGGACGTCACCAACGATCCGACCTTCGCGCCGCTCGTGGCCGCTGATTTCTCCGGCCTCGCCCCTTGTGTTGCGATCTCGGCCGATGTCGATCCGTTACGCGACGATGCGGGCGAATATGTGCGCCGGTTGCAGGCGGCGGGCGTGCCCGCGCGCTGGATCAACGAGGAAGGGCTCGTGCACGGCAATCTGCGCGCCCGCCACATGACGGCACGAGGGCGCGCGAGCTTCGCCCGCATCACGGAGGCGATCGGGGGCCTCGGTCGCGGCGTGGGCGTCGGCTGAGCAATCACACCACCCGTCATCCCGGACGGCCGAAGGCTGATCCGGGATCCTCGCCAACAGCGCCGAGCTCGCGGGGAAGATCCCGGATGGCCGCGTTCCGTAGCCTCCGGGATGACGGGTGGACGATGGCGGCCACATGCGCCTATAGGGGGTGCTAAACTGGAAGCCCTGAAGGCGCTGACGCCATGCATGACATCAAATGGGTTCGCGAAAATCGAGATGCTTTCGACGCTGCCCTGGCGCGAAGGCATCTTCCCCCCATGGCAGTGCAGCTCATCGAGTTGGACGAATCGCGGCGGAAGAACCTGACCAGGCTGCAAGCGGCCCAGAGCCGCCGCAACGCCGCCTCGAAGGAGATCGGCAAGGCCAAGGCCGCCAAGGACAACCCGACCGCCGAGAAGCTGATGGCCGAGGTCGCCGCGCTGAAGGCCGTGATCCAGGCGGGCGAGGACGAGGAGCGCAAACTCGACACGGCGCTCAACGACATGCTCGCCATCATCCCCAACCTCCCCCGCGCCGACGTCCCCGACGGCAAGGACGCCGCCGAAAACAGGAAAGTGCGCACCTGGGGGACGCCGCGGACATTCGACTTCAAGCCGAAAGAGCATTTCGAGATCGGCGAAGCGCTCGGCCTCATGGACTTCGAGACGGCGCAGAAGATTTCTGGCGCGCGCTTCGTCGTGCTCAAGGGCGCGCTCGCCCGCCTCGAGCGCGCGCTCGCGACGTTCATGCTCGACCTGCATACGGGGGAGAACGGTTACACGGAGTACAGCCCGCCCTATCTCGTAAAGGATCAGGCTGTTTACGGCACAGGAAGTCTTCCGAAGTTTGCCGAGGATTTGTTTCAGACGACCAACGGTTTCTGGCTGATCCCGACCGCCGAGGTCCCGCTCTCCAACCTCGTGCGCGAAATGATCGTCGAGGAGAAGCAGCTTCCGATGCGGCTGACCGCCTGGACGCCGTGCTTCCGCTCGGAAGCCGGTGCGGCGGGCAAGGACACGCGCGGCATGATCCGCCAGCATCAGTTCTCCAAGGTCGAGCTGGTCTCGATCACCACGCCCGAAGCGAGCATGGCCGAGCACGAGCGGATGACGGCATCGGCCGAGCAGGTGCTGCAGCGGCTGGGGCTGCCCTACCAGACGCTCTTGCTGTGTACCGGCGACATGGGCTTTGCCAGCCAGAAGACCTACGACATCGAGGTCTGGCTGCCCGGCCAGGACGCCTTCCGCGAGATCTCGTCGTGCTCGGTGTGCGGCGATTTCCAGGCCCGCCGGATGAACGCGCGCTACCGGCCCAAGGATGGCAAGGACCCCGGATCGGGGCCCGGGGCAGGCGTGCGCTTCGTGCACACTCTCAACGGCTCCGGGCTGGCGGTGGGGCGCACACTCATCGCCGTGCTGGAGAACTACCAGAACGAGGACGGCAGCGTGACCGTGCCCGAGGTGCTCCGGCCCTACATGGGCGGGATCGAGCGGATCGGATGACCTGTAGGCTGGGCTGAGCGAAGCGAAGCCCAGCATTCTGGGCGCTGGGCTTCGGCCGTTCCAGCCTCAGCCCAGCCTACGAAGCAAGCGAGCACCCCATGTCCCCCGTCATCGACCTCCTGAAATCCCTCGTCGCCATCAACTCCATCAACCCCGATCTCGTGCCCGGCGGACCGGGGGAGACAGCAGCGGCGGCATTCGTCGCGGACTGGTTCAAGGTGCGCGGCTTCGAGGTTCACCGCCACGAGGCGACGCCCGGCCGCCCGAGCATCGTCGCGATCGCCAAAGGCAAGGGCGGCGGGCGCTCGCTGATGCTGAACGGGCATCTCGATACGGTCGGGGTCGCGGGCTATGACGGCAATCCCCACGCACCACGGATCGCCGACGGCCGGCTCTACGGACGCGGCAGCGGCGACATGAAAGCCGGCGTCGCCGCCATGATGGTCGCCGCAGCCCGCGCAAAGGCGATGGACCTCGCCGGCGACATCCTCGTCGCCTGCGTCGCGGATGAGGAATATGCCAGCATCGGCTCGGAGGAGGTAGCGCGCGCCTACCGCCCCGACGCCGTCATCGTCACCGAGCCGACCAATCTGGACATCGTCGTCACCCACAAGGGCTTCGTCTGGTTCGACGTGGTGGTCGAAGGGCGCGCGGCACACGGCTCGCGACCCGAGGAGGGGATCGATGCCATCGCCAAGGCGGGCAAGTTCCTGGTCGCGCTCGATGACTATCAGCAGCGTCTGGCGGCCGGGCGGCAAGTCCCATTGCTCGGGGCAGGCTCGGTGCATGCTTCGCTCATCTCCGGCGGCCAGGACATGGCGAGCTATCCGGCGCGCTGCACCATCCGGCTCGAGCGGCGCATGATCCCCGGCGAGACGCCCGCAAGCGTGAGTGGGGATCTCCAGGCCATGATCGTCCGCATCGCCGCCGCCGATCCCCAGTTCCGGGCGGGTCTCAGCCAAGGGCTCGCTCGCGCGCCCCTCCAGGATCCGGGCTCCTCGCCCATTGTCGAATGCCTCAGGGCTGCCGCCGAGGCGCGCCTCTCCCGCGTGCCCGGTCGGGTCGGCATGGCAGGATGGACCGATAGCGCCATCTTCAATGCACTCGGCATCCCGTCCGTGCTGTTCGGCCCGACAGGTGATGGCTATCACGGGGCGAGCGAATGGACCGATATCGCCAGTGTCGAGGCCTGCGCCGACATACTCGAGGCGACGATTGCCGGATACTGCGGCGACATCGCCTGACTTCGTAATGCACCTGATTCCGCCGATCAGAACCAGAGCCCGGGCAACCGGAAACGCGGCCGCATGGCGATCGGGCCGAAGCCGACGAGGGAGACCATCGGCTCCTCGCGGACGTCGAGTTGGGGCAGCATCTGCCGGCGGTCGAGCGCACGCAGGCGGGCAATCCGCTCGGCGGTGCTGGGATGCGAGCGCAGCAACGACGGCGCGGGAATGCGCCGCCCGCCTGGGCTCGCCACATCCTCCCACAGATGGCCCTGGTAGCGCTCGATCTTGGAGAGGGCGGAGGCGAGCCCGACCGGGTCCCCGGTCAGCACCGCACCATCGAGGTCGGCGTCGTACTCGCGCGTCCGCGACAAAGCGAGCTGCAACAGGCTGCCGAGCGCCGGCCCCAGATAGAGCAGCCCGATCAGCAGCCACGGCACCCGCGCGCTGCCCGTGACGATCGCGGGGATGTTGTAGACGAGGAGCCCGATCGCGACCCAGGAGAGCACCTGCAGCACGCGCGTCATCAGGTCGGCGAGCGCCAACACATTCAGATCGCTGTTGCGGACGTGGCTGACCTCGTGCGCCAGCACGCCGGCGAGCTCCCGCAGGCTCAGCTTGCGCAAGAGCCCTTCGGTCACCGCGATGGCGGAATGGTCCGGACTGCCGACAGCAAAGGCGTTCAGCGTCGCGCTCGGTATGACATGGAGATCGGGCGGGCGGGGCAATTGCGCACGCTCGGCCAGCGCCCCGACCACCCGCAGGATCTGTGCGCCGTGCGAGGGATCGAGCGGTTGCGCACGATACATCCGCATTACCATGGCCGGGGGTACGTGGGGTGCGGCGAAGAGCATCGCCGCGACCACCAGAACGGCAACCGGCAATCCGATCCAGGACCAAGCCAGCATCGCCGCCGTGGCCAGCATCAGGCCGAGCCCGCCCACGATCAGCCAGGTCTCGCGCGCATTGCGCCGCTGCATCGCCTGCTCGCGCTCGGGGTCGAGGCCCGGCACGCCGGCTGGTTGCAGACGCGTCGCATCCGCCAACCGCTCGAGCGCCAAGCGCCGCAAGCCCACCCGACCAAATCTGCGTCCGCCTTCGATCATACTGTCGCTCATGGACCGGTCTCCGCTGGGATGAGTGCGCGCCGGAAACCACAGAGTACCACGACAGCACAGCAGCGGCGCGCTTGGTGCGGAGTCCGCCATTCCACACGGGTAAGGCGGAAATCGGGCTGGCGGCGCCGAGATCGTGACCGTGCCCTCGCTCGCTGGCAGCTGGAGCCTGCCGTCACGACCTGATACTGAGCCAGAGGCGCGAGGCACCAATTCCGGTTGCCTGCAAGCCATGCCGCGATACCGGGAGCACCCGACCTTGCGCCTCGAAGAGCTGACCGACGGTGCCATCGAAGCTCTGCGCAGCGCAGGCGCCTTTGCCAGCGACCTGGTGCAGCCGACGCTGCGCCTTGGCGTGACCGGGCTCGCGCGCTCGGGGAAGACGGTGTTCATTGCGGCGCTGGTGCAGAACCTGGTCGCGGGCGGGCGACTCCCATTCTTCAAGCCGGTCGCCGAGGGTCGCATCACGCGGGCCTGGCTGGAGCCGCAGCCCGACGATCAGGTGCCGCGCTTCGACATCGAGCGGCATCTGGCCTCGCTGACGGGGGATCCGCCCGCCTGGCCCGAGAGCACGCGCAGGCTTTCGGAGCTTCGCGTCACGATCGAATACCAGCCCTCCGGCCCCTGGCGCCATCTTGCCGGCACCCGCCGCCTCAACCTCGACATCGTCGACTATCCCGGCGAGTGGCTGCTCGACCTGCCGCTGCTGGGCAAGAGTTTCGAGGCGTGGTCACAGGAAGCGATTGCCCTGTCGCAGGCTGCGGAACGGACAACCGCGGCGGCCCCTTTTGCATCGTTCCTGGCGAGCCTCGCCACGGCGCCGCACGCCGACGAGCAGGTCGCCTTGACGGGGGCAGGGCTGTTTCGCGCCTACCTCGAGCGTTGCCGCAACGAGGCGCACGCCTTCTCGAGCCTCTCGCCAGGCCGGTTCCTGATGCCGGGCGAGCTCGAAGGCTCGCCGGCCCTCACCTTCTTTCCACTCCCCGCGCCTGCGGGCGAGCAGCCTGCGACCGGTACACTGCACGCCATGCTCTCCCGGCGCTACGGCGCCTATCTGAAGCACGTAGTGAAACCGTTTTTCCGCGATCACTTCTTGCGGCTCGACCGCCAGATCGTGCTGGTCGATGCCCTGTCGGCGCTGAATGCCGGGCCGGCCGGCGCCCTGGAGTTGGGACGCGCGCTGCGCTCGGTGCTCGGCGTGTTCCGGCCGGGCGCCAACTCGTGGCTCTCGGCGCTGGTCCAGCGGCGCATCGACCGCATCCTGTTCGTCGCGACCAAGGCCGACCACCTGCATCACACCAGTCACGACCGGCTGGAGGCCATCCTCAGGCATCTGCTCGGGCCCGCGATCGATCGCGCCCAGCTCGCCGGCGCCGTTGTGCGGGTCCAGGCGATCGCGGCCATCCGGGCGACGCGAGAGGTGCTTGCCGAGCAGCACGGCGAGCGGCTCGCCTGCATCAAGGGCGTGCCCATGGCCGGCGAGCGGCTCGGCACCCGCACCTTCGATGGTATCGCGGAGGCCGCGATCTTCCCGGGAGATCTGCCCGAGGAGGCCGCGCGCGTGCTCGAGCCCGCGAGCGATGCCGGCAGCTCGGGCATCCAGACAGGATTCCTGCGTTTCCGCCCGCCTCCGCTGGCCCAAGACGGCGGCCAGGGGCGGCCCGCCTTTCCCCATATCCGGCTCGACCGCGCGCTCGAATTCCTGTTGGGAGACCGACTGTCATGACGACGCTTCCCCCCCGCCGCCCGAGCGTGATCGAGCCCGAGAGCATCCTCGAGGAGGCTGCTTCCCTTACGGCGCTCCCCGAGGATGCCGTCAGCGAGGAGGCAGCCGTTCCCGATGCCGCCGCCGATCGCGCGCAAGGCTGGAGCTGGCTCTCGGTCCTCGTCTCCTCGCTCGTGGCCCTCATAGTGCTCGTGCTGTCGGTGCGCTTCGCGAGCTTCGTGGGCACGTTGCTCGCGCGCTCCGACTGGATCGGCTGGACCGCGACCGGGCTTGCCGCGATCGCCAGTCTGGCCGCCCTGGTGCTGATGGCCCGCGAGATTGGCGGGTTGCTGCGCCTGCGCCATCTCGAGCATGTCCGCGGCCGGGCGCGCGCGGCGATCGCGGACGCCGACGACGCCACCGCCCGCAAGGTCGAGCGCGAGATCGAAAAACTCTACCGCGGCCGCGAGGACCTGCGCTGGGCGCGCGCGCGCCTGAAGCAGAGCGAGGGCGACGTGCTGAGCGGGCTCGACCGGCTGGAGCTCGCCGAGCGCGAGCTGATGCTGCCGCTCGACGCGCGGGCCCGCGACATCGTCGCCGGCGCCGCCAAGCGCGTGGCCGCGGTCACCTCGCTGAGCCCGTTCCTCCTGATCGACGTCACAGTGATCGTGGTCCAGACCGCGCAGATGCTGCGGGGGATCGCGACGCTCTATGGCGCGCGGCCGGGCGCGGTCGGCTTGATGCGCCTCGGCCGGCTCGCCTTTGCCCAGATCGCGGGCACCTCGCTGCTCGAGCTGTCGGGCGACCTGCTGCCGACCGGGGTCGTGCGCAGCCTCGGCGGCGTGCTGGGCAGAAAAGCGGGCGAAGGGCTCTTCAACGCGACCATGACGGCCAGGATCGGCACCGCCGCGATCGAGCTGTGCCGGCCACTCCCGTTCCGCGCCGGACAAAAACCCAGCGCCGTCGCCGTCATCAACCGCATCCTCTCCGAGCTCGGCTGGCTGGCGGCGGGCTATGCGGGCGGCGCCGCCAAAGGCGCGGGCAAAGCCGCCGCCGGCGCCGCGGCGACCGCAGCCGGGAGTGCCGTCACGGGAATGGGTGGCGCGGTTGCCGGCATTGCGCGCGGCGTGCTCGGCAAGGGCGCGAAGCCGAGCCAGGACAGCTGATCAGGGTCGCTGCGCCAAAGTGCTCGCAGTGCGCGACCGCTCCGACGAGGCGCCAGCGGCACTACGCATTGGACACCGGCCGTCCGGTCCATCCATACTCGGACGTCGATGTCGCCATGCAGCGACTGCCAGCAGGGAGCCCCCCCAATGACGACGGTTTCAGAGATCCTCGACCTCGAACGCTTTCCGCTCGATCGGCTCGACAGCGCTGCCGGCCGAGCTCTGGTCGAGCGCTGCAAGGCGGACCTCGCGCGCAACGGCATGTTCAATCTCGAAGGCCTGATCAAGCCCGAGGGTCTCGCCCGCGCGATCGCGGAGTTGAAGCCCGTGCTCGACACCAAGGCCTTCGTCCACAAGCGCGAGCACAACATCTACTTCAAGAAGGAGGTGCCGGGCATCGCGCCCGGCCACCCGGCGCTGAAGCAGGTGACGACCATCAACCACACCATCTGCGCCGACCAGATGCCGGCAGATGCCGTGGTGCTGCGGATCTACGAATGGCCGGCGATGGCGGCGTTCCTCGCCAAAACCATGCAAAAACCGGTTCTGCACACCATGCCCGATCCGCTGGCCCGGGTGAACGTCATGTCCTACCGGGAGGGCCAGGCGCTCAACTGGCATTTCGATCGCTCCGAGTTCACGACCACGCTGCTGTTGCAGGCGCCGCGCTCGGGCGGCGCGTTCGAGTACCGGACGGATCTGCGGACGGACACCGAGCCCAACTACGATGGCGTCGCGCGGCTGCTCGAGGGCCGCGACCCCAAGGTCGCGATCGAGCCGCTGACGGCAGGCACGCTCAACGTGTTCAAGGGCCGCAACACCGCCCATCGCGTGACGACCGTGCAGGGAGATCGGGAGCGCATCATCGCGGTCTTCTCCTACTACGAGCGGGCAGGCGTGATGTTCTCGGACGAGGAGCGGATCGGATTCTATGGGCGCGCCGCATGACGGGGTAAGGCAGGAGATAGGATGGGGAGGGCGGCGAGGAGCGAAGATTGATGCAAACCGATGCAGCTTCCCCGTTTTGGTAGAATGTATCTGGCTCGCAATCCAATGCGGTTGGGCATCTCGCCTCCCGATAGCCACGTTCGGGCCATCACCCTGCCGAGGCTGAGCGGCACCGACTACCAATACCGGCCCATGGCCCAATCCGCCTGAGCTCTACGACGACGCGGCCCTCCCCAGCACCCCCGGTCAGCGGACCTTGCCGGCTGCGGCATCGGCCGGCAGATTGGCGACCGGCGCAACGATCCCTGTTGCCGCGCCCTCACCCCGCCTTGAACAGCTTTGCCGCCTCGTCGCATTCGAACAGGTAGAGCAGCGTGCGTAGCGCCTCGCCGCGGGGGGTCGCGAGCTCGGGGTCGCGCTCGAGGATCAGGGTGGCGTCGGCGCGGGCGATCTCCAAGAGGTCGGCGGCGTTGGGCACCTCGGCGACGCGATACTCGGGCACCCCGCTCTGGCGCGTACCGAGCAGCTCGCCCCCGCCCCGCAGCTTCAGATCCATCTCGGCGATGAGGAAGCCGTCGTCGGTGTCGCGCATCGTTTCCAGCCGCGCCCGCGCCGTCTCCCCGAGCGGGGCCTGATAGAGCAGGATGCAGGAGGACTGCCGCTCGCCGCGACCGACCCGGCCCCGCAGCTGGTGGAGCTGGGCCAGCCCGAACCGCTCGGCATGCTCGATCACCATCACGCTGGCATTGGGCACGTTGACACCGACCTCGATCACCGTGGTCGAAACCAGGATCGCGAGCGCCCCCGTCGAGAAGGCCGCCATCACCGCGTCCTTGGCCGCGCCCGCCATCTGCCCGTGCACCAGGCCGACGCGCTCGCCGAAATGCTGGCGCAGATGAGCGAAGCGCTCCTCGGCCGCCGCCAGCTCGACCACGTCCGAGCCCTCGATCAGCGGGCACACCCAATAGACCTGCGCTCCCGTCCGCAATGCCCGCGTCAAGGCTTCGATCACCTGCTCGATCCGCTCGGTGGAGACGGCGCGTGTCGTCACCGGCTTGCGGCCAGCCGGCTTCTCGGTCAGGCGCGAGACCTCCAGGTCGCCGTAATGGGTCATCAGCAGCGTGCGCGGAATCGGCGTCGCCGTCATGAACAGGACGTTGGCCCCCTGCGGCCCGCCCTTGGCCTGCAGCGCGAGGCGCTGCTGCACGCCGAACCGGTGCTGCTCGTCGATCACGGCAAACGCCAGATCCTTGTAGACGACCTCGTCCTGGAACAGCGTATGGGTGCCGACCAGGATATCGATCGTGCCCTCGGCGAGCGCCATCAGCACTTGCTTCCTCGCGCGCCCCTTCTCGCGGCCCGTCAGCAGCCCAACCGTGAGCCCCGCGGCCTTGGCGATGGGCCCGATCGTCTCCATGTGCTGGCGGGCGAGCACCTCGGTCGGAGCCATCAGCGCGGCCTGGGCACCCGCTTCGACGGCGAGACCCATGGCGAGCAGCGCGACCACCGTCTTGCCACTGCCAACATCGCCCTGCAGCAGCCGCAGCATCCGATGGGACGCGCCCATGTCGGCGTAGATCTCCTCGAGCGCCCCGCTCTGCGAGCCGGTGAGCTTGAAGGGCACGGCGCGCTCGATGCGCGCCCGCACGCTGCCGTCGCCGGTGATGCCGCGCCCGCGCGCATTGCGGTTGCTGCGCCGGATCAGGGCGAGCGCCAATTGTCCGGCGAGCAGCTCGTCATAGGCGAGGCGCTGCCAGAACGGACCGGTGGTGGAGACATCGGCGGGGTCGTGCGGCCGGTGCAGGCTGAGGATTGAGGTCCGAAACGCCTGCCAATGCTCGCGCTCGATCAGCTGGGGATCGAGCCATTCTGGCAGCTCCGCCACCTGCTCGAGGGCGAGGGTGACGATCTTCAGCAGCACCTTGCCGGAGAGACCCGCCGTCAGTGGATGCACCGGCTCGACGAAGGGGAGCTTCGCCACATCCTCGGGCGCAACCATGTAGTCCGGGTGGAGCATCTGCAGCTTCTCGCCGTAGCGCTCGACCCGTCCGCTCACGTGCACGTCGTTGCCCACCGGAAGCGATCGCTCCACATAGCGCGGATCGACGTGAAAGAAGACGATGTCGATGCGACCGCTCTCGTCCTCGCAATTGACCGTGTAGGGCGCTTTGGTGTTGCGGGGCGGCGGGCGATGCTTCAGCACGCGCACCTTCAAGGTTGCGATTGTGCCGGCGACAGCCTCGGCGACACTGGGCTGGGCGCGCCGGTCGACGATACCGGTCGGCAGGTGCCAGATCAGGTCGATCACACGCGGCTCGCTCGCCTGCGCCGGCAAGCGCAACGCGCGCTTCAGGAACGATTCTATGCGCGGCCCCACGCCCTCGAGGCCGCGAGCCGAGGCAAACAGGGGATTGAGCGCGAGCGGGCGCATGGGGCTCGGCTCCGCGGTGCCGTTGAGGTTCGTGCCGGCTGCAAGGCAACCGGCGTGCTCCGTCCTTCTAACCGGGTTCGGCTCCCCAAGCCAACCGGGCCTCTGATCGCCCCGCTCGCGTGTTGCCACGGCCTGCCAACGCCAGCAGACTTTGCTGCGTTGGCGCGACGGCCTACTGTCGGTCGATGACACCGCACGCCAAGCCCAGGCTCGACGTTGCCACCTTGCGTGCCATTCCCTCCGCCATCTGGGCGCTCGGTTTCGTCTCGTTGTTCATGGACGTCTCATCGGAGATGATCCACGCCCTGTTGCCGATCTATCTCGTCACCGTGCTCGGTGCCTCGGCCCTGACCGTCGGCATCATCGAGGGGATCGCCGAGGCGACGGCAGCGATCGTAAAGGTGTTCTCGGGCGCGCTCAGCGACTGGCTCGGCAAGCGCAAGCTCCTCGCCGTGCTCGGCTATGGGCTGGCGGCCTTCACCAAGCCCATTTTCCCGCTGGCGACATCGATCGGATGGCTGGTCGCGGCTCGCTGCATCGACCGGGTCGGCAAGGGCATTCGCGGTGCGCCACGCGACGCCTTGATGGCGGACATCAGCCCGCCGCATCTGCGCGGGGCGAGCTTTGGATTGCGGCAGTCGCTCGACACCATCGGAGCCTTTGTCGGGCCCTTGCTCGCCATTCTCCTGATGTGGCTCACCGTCAATGACTTCACAGTGGTCTTCTGGGTTGCCGTGATCCCAGCATTCATCGCCATGCTCTTCATCATCTTTGGCGTGCAAGAGCCGGAGCGGCCTGCGGGACTGCGCAAAGTCGGGTCGCCCCTCAGCCGGGGCGAGCTTGCACGCCTTGGAGCCGACTACTGGCTCGTGGTCGCGCTGGCGGTCGTCTTTACGCTGGCGCGTTTCAGCGAAGCCTTCCTGCTGTTGAAGGCGCAGTCGGTCGGGCTGCCGGTCATGCTCGTGCCCGCGGTGATGGTGGTGATGAACCTCGTCTATGCACTGGCTGCCTATCCGACCGGAGTTCTTTCCGACAACGGCGATCGCAAGCGGGTCCTGGTGACCGGGCTCGTCTTCCTCGTGTTCGCCGATCTCGTGCTCGCGTTTTCAGTGGGGGTCATGGGTGTCCTGGCCGGTGTCGCCCTGTGGGGTCTGCACATGGGTTTCACCCAGGGGCTCCTTGCCACCTTGATCGCCGACACGGCGCCGCCCGAGCTGCGCGGAACCGCGTTTGGCATGTACAATCTGCTGACGGGTATCGCGCTGCT